>JBEVXT010000645.1:0-3669 GCA_040505955.1 Sedimenticola sp.
TGTATTTCACTGGTGTTGGACCTCTATAGCCCAATACAGACATAACACTCCTGCGTATGTAACCGAGCATGTTGACATAGCATAGTTATTGTCAATGTTACATACGTGGTGTTGGAAGAAAACGTGGCGTTCCTTCTTGTGTTGGCTGAGGTATATATTTGGAAAATGAATCGGGGGAACTAATAAATAAATAAATAACAAATTGTTCAGGTTTTCGCATACAAATAGTCGAACGGCATCAACTGTCGACACACATTTTCTGTGTATGTAACATTGACTGGAAACCCACAAGGATCGCAAATTTGTTATATCCTCAAGATATGTTTCCTTCACCCGAATGTCTTCATATTTCACATTTATTCATTTCTATGGCAATCATCCACCAATCTGTACTGAACCTACGACCCCCGCTTACACCACAGTCAATGTCACGGACTTAGAAAAATCCAAATTTGACATTGCTTAACCGAAAAATTATGGTAGTAAATGTGTTATACATGTATATTCTGTTTTCTTCAACCGAATATCTTGATATTTCACACATGGTCACGGACTTGGAAAATTCGAACATTCATACCTTGGGTCAGGGCCCACACGGAGGGTATTCCGAAAGCTTTCTAATAAGATCTCAACACTGGCAACTTGTGTTTTCAGATCCATTGAGCAGATTACGAAAGCGCAAACTGGTGGGATCTGATAACGAAGAAAATGCTGGAGAAACGGAACCTAATTCGAAGTACATTGCATCGCCGGACATGTATGCAGACAGGATGAATGCATTAGAACGTAAAGGAGCGCTATCTGCTTACAAAGTTAAAGAAGCAAACAGGCAACAAATATTTCGTGCCTCGTTGTCAGATGAGAAAAGAAAATCATACAATCAAAAGGCAGCACTAAGAATGAGAAAGTATAGGGATAAACAGAAAGATAAGGCTATGAATGATGATCCACCAAGAATTGTAACCAGGAAAGAAAAGAAGAAGGATGAGGAAGAAAAGGAAATGAAGCGACTGTACTGGAGGCAGAAACAAAAACAATCAAGGGGGCTACAAACAGAAGAAAAGAAACAACTAAGGCTGGCGAAGGCACGCGAGAGATATCAGACAAAATTAAAAAAGAAGAAACCATTAAGCACTCGCATAAATATAGACAATGAGTTTGGCAATGAAGAGGTCGCAGACAATGCAGATATAGATTACAAATCTGCGGATTCCGCCAAAAAAGCTGTACATAGATGTATCAAGAAACTTCCTCTGGCTCCAAAGAAATGGCTGCGTGTCGTTGGGGGGATTTTGAAAAGAGCGTCACCCCGCAAGAAAACACTGTTGAATAGTAGCAAGTTACTTTCAAGTACAACTACAAAGGAAACAAAGGATAGGCATATGGCCAATGAAGGAATTGTAAAAGGTGTTCGAGAACATTTAAGAAAAACGGTGCCGAGAAAAAGAAAGTCATTAGTAGCAACTATAGTGAGACATGCAAAAGAGAGAGCAAATACATCAGTTATTCGTCAGTTATTGAATATTCGATGGGCAGAGCTTGTGAGGAAATCTTGCATAGAAGAGGAAGCTGAAGGTAGGAAAAAGAGATGTGATGCATTGCTCGAGTCAGAAATCAACAACGTACGAGAATACTACCAAAGACCGAACGTCTCGATTGAAATTCCAATGAAGAAGTCTGTGAGCAAGAAAAGTCTTTCTGCTAAGGCTGTGCTGACACGACCACTTAAAAGAGTTTATGCCGAATATCAGAAAGAACCGGGATGTTTGAAGATCGGACTTGACAAGTTCAAGAAGTTGCGGCCTAAGCATGTACTCACAGCAAACAAAACCCAATTAAGACAATGTGTTTGCGAGTATTGCACAAATGTTGATAACAAACTGGAACTCCTCAATGCCTCAAACACAACCGTAAAGTACACAGATGCAATGCATCTAGTCAATGACTCGATGTGCGCTAAAGAGTCTGATGAGAAACATCACGCTATTAAATGCATTGAAAGAACATGTCCAAACTGTGGTGTCGATCTACTACATGAAAAATTGACCATGGCATGCAAGGATCTCAAGGAAGTAACGTGGAAAAGGTGGGAGAATAGTACCATTACGGTGAAAGGAAAGTCCAAAACCACAAAGGAACTTCTAACCAAAGAAGGAAACATAGAAGACTTTCTAGAGGAGTTGATGGCAGAGCTTTCGTTCTTGTCAAAACATCTGTTTGTAGCATCGTGGCAGTATCAACAGTTCAACCACATAAAGAGTAACTTGCCTGAAGGTTGGGTAATTATGATTGCTGACTTTGCTGAAAATTACAGAACATTTTATCAGGACGAAACTCAGGCTGCCCATTGGCAATATGAACAGATTACAGTGCATCCTATTGTTGCCTATCATAGATGCCCAGTTGACGAATGTGAAGAAGTAGTAACGGACAGTATTATATGTCTGTCTGATGACCGTGGTCACGATGCCAGTGCCGTGCACACATACCTTACAGCAGCTATTAAGCATGTAGGTGAAATAATGGACATAGTACATCTTGTACAATTTACAGATGGGTGCAGTGCTCAATACAAATCCAAGCAACCATTCATGGACATATCATTTGCTTCGAGTGACTACAATTTTACAACCGAACGATGTTTCTTCGGATCCAGGCACGGAAAGGGACCTTGCGATGGTCTAGGTGCTGTCACAAAACAAGGAGTGAGTCAGGCAGTGAAGAGAAGGGAAGTTGTGGTTCGCAATGCCAAAGAAATGCACCAGTACTGCAAAGAGAAGATGGAAATCAAAGGTGACCAGAGCAAGTGTAATCATAAATCGAGGACGTTCAAATTGATAAAAGAAATAGACCGAAATAGACCTCTTCGGTGCCCTAAGAAAGCCTACCCAGGTACGAGACAAGTACACTCAGTCAAAGGTATAGAACCAGGTGTAATTGCGGTCAGGAAGCTGTCGTGTTTCTGTGAAGAGTGTATCGCAAACGGACTATGTGAAAACAGTTCCTATGTAGAGGCCTGGATCCAGCATGATTTCTGCAATGCATGTTCCAAGACAAATTACAGCAAGAAAGTAAAGAAGCCAACTGCAGAGCAGAAAAATGCCAATCACGAAGCAGGTGATGGAAAAAGCAAAGGAGTAACAAAGGTGGATGATTCAAAGAGTGAAGAAAATCCAGAGATGCGTATAACAAGGTCTGCGAATGAGAAGCGCAACGGTAAAACAGAACCGATTGATAAGAGGAGCAAATGCACAGGAACGCTGACTGACAAGAAAGTAAAACTAACTCAATCAGATGAGAAAAGCAAGGATGAGAAGAAATGCCAAGCAAAGAGAAAAAACAAACCCAAAGCAAGCATCCGGGAATTCGGTGACGCAGATGCCACACTCCTTGCGAGTGATGTAGACACCTTGGTGCCAACAGAGGTAAGTTAAACTAACATGATAACGTCAGGCGATCCTTGTAAATAGCTGAGCACAGCTACCAGATATGTCGCGAAGACCCAACACCTGACAACATTTTTAGACGATCAGTCAATCACTACTCCTGGACTGCATGTTATGATATAATATGTATTTAAACATTGATTCACGCCAAGAACGGCCTTTGGAGCTCACCAGTTAGCTTTCCGTTTATGTTTTGAAAATAAGTTTCAGCCCACTGGTCTAT
>JBEVXT010000646.1:0-3916 GCA_040505955.1 Sedimenticola sp.
CGCCTCGGGCATCATAGATCTGCGAGATGTTATTGAGCGTCGTGCCTTCGCCCGATTTGTCACCGATCTCCTGTCTTATGGCGAGTGAGCGCTTCAGGTATTGGAGCGCGGTGTCGTAGTCGCCCAGATGAAGGTGCTGCTTACCAATCTGGCCCAGGGCCTCCGCTTTGGTTGCCGAGTCTTTCGAAAGAGAGACAGGAGGCAACCACCGCTCAAGCAGGGTTTGATAGAGGCCCTGCCGGTTGAGGGGGCCGATAATCACATCCAATACCAGTTGATCCGCCGCCACCTGCTCACTGGCCAATTCCAGGGCCTGATGGGCCACAATAGCCTGGGTGAGTGCTCTCTTTTCATTTCGAAAGAGGTAAAGCTGAAAATCTGCCGCTGTTTTGAGCATGGGGAGGGTGGGCGGGTTCGCGCGATTTTTTTGTAGCCACTGCTCTACCAGTGGTGATACTTGGTACTCCACTGTTTCGTAGAGGGCCTGGCTATCACGTCGCTCCACTAAGGAGAGTGACAACAGCCGTTGCAGGGACTGTTCACTGCCGGGCAGATCCAGTGCAACCTTGATCACCCCCTCCAGTGGTACGGGGGTTTTATAGGCAGGTAGCCGCTGCAGCAGCTCTAACACCTCGTCATCAAGACGCTGGATGATCAGCTCCAGTGCCATGTCAGCCTGGATTTCTGTCTCTGCCTGGGCCAGCTTTGCCTGGAAATCTGCCTCCTCCTGGGATGCCATTCCCCGGATAGCGGCAGCATAGAACTCCAGACCTCGGGCATTGCCATGGAGGGTGTCGTAGACACTGCGCATCCGGCCCGGTGTCCGTATCAGCTTTTGAGGGAACTGCTGTTGCTGGGCCAATCGCAGGAAATCGCCATAGTTGCAATGCTCCAGGGGCCAGTGATCACTCTCAGGCCACTCCGGCAACTGCCAGCGAGAGGTAAGCAGGAGCACAACCCCCTGTTGACTCAACTCCTGAGCCGCCTTTATCCAGTCGGTAACGCGCGGGTCGGTCAGTTGCAGGCTATCGAGCTGCTGAATAGACTCCAGGTTGTCAAAGAAGAGCACCACCCGCTGTTGGTTCTGATTCAACAGCAGTCGCAGCAGCAGACTCGCCCTCTGTCGCTCACTCTCCAGCTCTGGCAGCGCCCGATCATACCTTTTGCCGTTTTCATCACTCAGTTGCAGTTTGAGTTCGAACAGGAAGTCACTCCAGTGGTTCTCCGGCCGGGCCGACCAGGCCAATATCTCATAACCCCGCTGGTGCAACTCACTGACCAGCTTACCCGCCAAGGCGGTTTTTCCCTGACCGCCAGGGCCGGTAATAAGCAGCTGTTGCAATCGGTTTTTCCTGATCCGCCCTTGTAGTTCACGAAGCTCCGAGCGTCTACCAAAGAAACGGGGAGGCAGGGTGATGGTGCTGAGGCTCCGGTTGGCCAGTCGCTGGGTGATGGGCTGTTGCTCGAAGGCCCAGTCGATGAGAGGGCGTGCCACGTCCCTGCTAATCAGTGTAGGCAGACACCACTGACCATAGCTCAGTTCATCACGGCCATCGCCCATCATCTCATCACGTCGCATACCCTCCTTGAAAGGGCGGGTAATAGCCTGTCGGCCCTGTTGCAGGGCGGCATCCACTCGCTCCTCATCGCCGATAGCGGCACAGAAGTGGTGTGCGAAGAGGATACCCGCCTGATCCAACACCGACTCCCGCATACCGATCACATGAGGTACACCCTGGTCACTCAATCGTCGGGTAAGACCATTATTGAGGGCATCGGATGTGGCGCTGCCCGATTCACAGGCGGAGAGCACGACGCACTGTACCGATGTGCCGATAAAAGCCCTGGCAACCTCATTCTCGCGAACAGGATTGCTGCCATGGGCCTCACCCTCGAACAGAAAGGTTCCATAGGGTGGTTCGTCGCTATGGGGCTGGTGGTAGAACTTACCGTGACCACTCAGGTAGACCAGGTGAGGCCGGTAGTGTTGCAGCTGCTGTTTCAGCGTAGAGAATCGCCCATCGTCCGGCATCTCCAATTCAACGGCACCTTTGCTTACCAGGGGAAGCAGCGCCTCCTGTACTTGGGCCTGCTCATCCTCTACATTGAGGCGGCTTTTTTCGGCATCCAAATCATCGGGTAGTGAGGTGAAAAGCAGTACACGTAATGGGCCTTTTTCGACAGGTGCGGCGGCGCCAGTGGATGAGGGAATCCTTCTGCTCAAGGTGAATGTGGGATTGCACCCGAGGAAGCCGTGTTGCGGGTGGTGCAGGGTCTCCCAAGGCAGCTGCTGAATAGCCGGATCATCGCTCTCTATTATGATGGGCAGCACCGCGAGGCCCGCACTCCGGTGGGCGGTGGCGAATGCTTCATCACAATCCAATGTCTGCCAAAGCCGGTCGCCGATGACTTGCAGTTGCTGCTCTACCACTAACTCGTTGTGGGCGTAGCGTAACGCCAAGTCATTAGCAGCGTGCTTCAGATCCGGGTAACTTTCCAACAGATCTATGGGAGGGACAATGGTGTACGCCTCTTGGAGGATGTTCTTCGCCATGCGGCTTCCTTTTCCTTATTTGTTTTATTTGGATCGGTACTTCAATTACCCAGTTTTCACCTATCCGGTCATTCAGGATTGACCGGCACGACACAAAGCCAGCCTACCCTTCCGGCTCCGATATTGACTCCTGGGGCTGTGTGGTTGGAATGCACTCCGGCAGCTCATATTCGGGATGGGTTTCCAAGGTCGCAGAAGTGTTACGAAGTGGGTCAATACCAGGGGTGCGATAGGGGTTGAGATCCACAACGCACACCGCACCACAATAAGGGCACTCCACCATCAGCACCGGTTCCCCTTCCAAGTCTATCGACTGCCTGAACTCTCGCTCACATTTCCAACATTGAAAGGGGGGTCTTACTTGATTCATCACTGTCTACTCCTTGCCTATAACAGTTCCCATATTGCGCTGATAACGCCTGCAAAGAAGAAGGCCGCTGCACAGCCCAACAGGCGATATTTATATCTGGCGCTCTCCATAAAAAAGGCCTCTACACTCATCATCTGCCCCTCTTCTGCCGGTTCAGTGCGACGAATTATACTGGGGTCTACGGCATATCTGCGTGGAAAAAGGCCGATCAGGGTAAGCAGGAGCGCAAACAGCCAGCAACCAAAGGTCATGTAGAGAGAAAATCCACCGGTGAGAGTGGCTTCTTTACCCTGGATCAGTTTCAGCACGGTAGCATAGAGGCCGGGAATGGCGAGTTCGAGGGTCAGCAGTTGGCGGGCCAGTGCATCCAGCCGTTCCGGCTGGCCGGTGATCTCATCGGTGAAGCGCTCCCTTAATAACGCTTCGCCTGGGGAAGGGGGGCGAGTGCTGATAGACTGATTATTCACGGTTGTGATCCTTACAACTTTCATTAGTGCCTGAAGTATGCCATTAGGTGGTTTGATTGTCAGCTGCGGGTGGGCATGATTATATCTTGCGCTGTCGCCATACGACTGCTAACAGCCAAACTTGTCTATTAGATGGGAATCAGTCAAATGGCCGCTTTCGCTGAAAAGGATGTCTTCTGAATCTTAGCGTGGAAGACCCGCTCTGGTCGCATTGCTGCCATCTGGCAAGAGTCCTTGTTTAGTCCGCTCTTGGCAAAAACGGACATCAGTCGGTAGCCTGGGTTGATGGAGAGGGTCTTGCCGGTGGCGGATTTGGTGAATAGTAATCCCGGGTTTCGCAAGCTCAACCCAGGCTACGTCCTGCCTGAGGGCCGCTCAGTGGCAGAAGCGGACATCAGTCGGTAGCCTGGGTTGAGCTTGCGAAACCCGGGGGGATTTAAATCCAGAAGATGATCTACCAACAAAGGAACTGTTAAAGCTAATGGTCGCATATCGACGCAACTTTACCCCAGGTGCAAGTTACTT
>JBEVXT010000647.1:0-6030 GCA_040505955.1 Sedimenticola sp.
TTCTTCATCTGGAATTATATAATATTACTTCATCAATCAGAGAACCAGAACAACACCAGTCTGTGGCACCCTGCTGTCCAGCAGGCATGCACACAAATTGGACCATATAACATATCCACTGTCCTCAGGAGAAAAAGAACCACATGGCAACCATGGAATCCGATACATCCAGACAATCTACACTCATTTTGCAGCAGGAATTATCAGAGGAATCTGCTACATCTAAGCAGTCAACACTGATCCTGCAACAAAACCAAATAGATTCCTGGGAAGATGCACAGCAAGATGTATCTGAGAGTGACTCTTTCTCAGGATTTCCCTCACTCACCTCTGCTGAGATTGAGCAAACCTTCTGTGACAAACTACATGGTGTTTTCTTCATGGTAGACTGCAGTGAAACACACACCAGTATTGTGTTTGTGGTACGAACTGTGTTTGAAACCTTCTTGAAACAATTAATCTACGCTTTTATGGGTCAAACAGACACCAGTAAAGACAAATTCAGATTAACAACGCATGTGCAGAAGAAAAATGTGTATCTAGAAATTGACAAAAACAACAAACAGCTGAAAGTCTCAGGGCCAGGGCAATCTATATGGAGAGACACCCACTTCAAAAGGCTCTCAATTAATTTGTACAGAACCATGATTACTGACAAGACCCAGGATGAGATGGACCCCATGTCTCCACTGACCAGTACTCCATCTGGGATGCATGCTGGGCCAGTATTTCCAGTCCCAACATCTCCAATGCAGCTGATACCACCTGTGGGTGAAGAACTCCCTGTGAGCCAACAAATCTCCATGGTTACGGAGATGATATCCAACATCTCCACACAGATTAGTTCTCTACAAACGCAAGTCACAAATCTCGCCACAGAGGTTATTAAGCTGACTGAGAAACAGGGGGCCGCGGAATATGTTTCTCCCAATGACAACACACTACCGCCAAACGACCCACCAAATGACCCGTCTGTAGTGATTATTTCGTCATCTCAGCTGGAATCAAATGAAAACAGGTCGTCTCCCAGTTCAATACAAACAAATGACAATCCAGAGCCCCCAACACAGAAAAGAACATTCCCAAAACCCAAGGCAAAGCCCACAGATCCTCAGCCTGCACCACAAAATCCTGAGGCAAATAACAGGGACAAAACTGACGGAAACTCACGGAAAACACTGATTATTGGTGACTCTATTATATCAGGGATAAATCCAAAGGGACTGAAATCAAATGTAACAAGATATCCAGTGTCTGGTGCAAATGTTGACAACATTCTCACAGAACTACAAGTGTTTGACCTGTCACAATTCGCAACAGTTATTTTATATGTAGCAGGAAATGATGCATCCAAACAAATACGCGTTCAGGACTTTGAAGACAAGTATACACAGCTGATTAAATACATTAAAACCAAAAATCCAGACTGTAAAATTACTGTGTGCAAATCATGCCCCCGGGGTGACGTAGATGTGTCACCATACAACAGAGTGATTGAGAAGGTCTGTCTACAAAATAGTGTAAAATGTCAGGACATGTATGCAGCTTTCCATGGCAAAGATGGCTTACCAACCAAATGGTACTATGGCCTCAAAGACTCTGTTCATCTATCCAACTCTGGTATAAAACGTCTGCTGGGAACATTGCAAATGGAACATGATGTTGTTGAAAATTATCAACTGTGTGTTTTCAGTCACAGAAAACAGCCACACAACCAAAATCAGTATGTACATGTATCTCAGCCGATGAATCAACAAGAGAGTCGTGGTCAATATGAGCAAACCCAACCTAGTGAAAACCGTGCGGCCTATGTAAACCGTGGGCACTATAAAAACCGTGGGGCTTATGAAAACCGTGGGGCCAATGAAAACCGTGGGGCCTATGAACACCGTGGGCAATATGCGAACCGCCGGCAAAACGACCAAAACGGGAACGAAAACCGAGCGCAGGAGCAGAACTACGAAAACCGTGGGGCCTATGAACACCGTGGGCAATATGCGAACCGCCGACAAAACGACCAAAACGGGAACGAAAACCGAGCGCAGGAGCAGAACTACGAAAACCGCAGAGAGTACGGGCGAAACTATCCAGTGAACCGAGGCCAGGAACAAAACCGAAACTACGAGAACCGTGAACGTCACCACGAACAATGGACCCAAAATCAACATGAGACCGAACAGAACAGGAATAAGTATTACAATGGGTGGTATGGTGACAAGTGTATGATCTGTGGTCGTAACAACCACAGTACCTCTGACTGTTATCACAAGGAACAACTCAAATGTTTTAAATGTGGTATGCTAGGGCATATTAGCTCTGACTGTTGGAATCTTGTTTAGGTTCATGGCCAAGGTGCCATCAATGATTATAAGACACATAATGGTTTTTACCCACTAGTGTCATTGTGTCAAGACTGTAATGAGTCAGAGTGTTCGTGTGTTGTAAACATGACTCCATGTTCAGACGTTAGAGATGAGTCTCGCCTTACAAACAGTGATTTAAATTCAAATGTTTACAATAGTGTAAATGGTACAGGTAATGTTCACAATGATAATATTTCAAGTGTTGTAAATATGATTACATTATCAGACTTTAGAGATGAGTCTTGCCTTACAAACAGTGATTTAAATTCAAATGTTTACAATAGTGTAAATGGTACAGGTAATGTTCACAATGATAATACATGTATTTCAAGTGTTGTAAATATGACTACATTATCAGACGTTAGAGATGAGTCTCGACTTACAAACAGTGATCTAAATTCAAATGTTTACATTATTGCAAATGGTGCAGGTAATGTTCACAATGATAATATTTCAAGTGTTGTAAATATGACTACATTATCAGACTTTGGAGATGAGTCTCGCCATACAAACAGTGATTTAAATTCAAATTTTGACAATGGTGTAAATAGAGCAAATAATGTCCAAGATGATAGTTCACGGACTGGATTAACTTTAGGATTACAACGCAAAGCGTTAAATGTAGGTCATTTCAATATTCAAGGTCTTGTAGGTAAGATTGATGATCTGAAGGTGATATTATCACAAGAGAATAATGTTCACATGCTAGGTGTAAGTGAAAGTAATTTGAAAGCCCACCATCCTGCTTCTAGTTTTTCCATACCTGGGTACCAAAAACAATTTCGAAGAGACAGAGAAGGAGCAGGTGGGGGATTACTTGTCTATGTAAGGGACGATGTTTCATGTACTCGCAAAATTGATCTAGAATCTAAAGAAATTGACTGCATTTGGACAGAAATTTATCCGAAAAACAATAAATCTTTTTTGGTTGGTCATTTTTACAGAGAGCCAAGCGCAAAAACAGTATGGACAGAGCATTTTGAAAACAACATAGAAAAGGTATTAGAACATCAACAAGAATTTTATGTGCTAGGAGATTTTAATAAAAATTTATTAAACAAACATATTAAAACTAATTGGTACAATGTCATTGAATCATTAGGAATAACACAAATTATTAAATGTCCAACAAGAATAACGGACCAGTCTCAAACTCTTTTAGATCATATATACTGTAGTTCAGAAGCAAATGTTGTAAATGTAAGTGTACCAAAACTAGGACTTAGTGATCATTTCCCAATATTTTTTACTAGGAAGATTAATGCAAATGTGTCAAAATCTAGCGTGCATAAAACCATTACATACCGATCGTTCAATAACTTCAATGAGGAAAGTTTTATAAGCGATCTGAACTCTGTTCCCTGGCAAACTGCTTTTGTATTTGATGACACTAGCGATATTTTAGACTCCTGGTGTAAATTATTTATGGATATAGTGGATAAGCATGTTCCTCAGAAAGAACATAGAGTAAAACACACAAATCAGCCACAGTGGCTTAATCCCGAAATACTAGATGCTATAAAAATGAGAGATAGGTTAAAAGCTGCAGGTAATGATGAACACAAAATTTGGCGAAACAAAGTGATCAACCTCATAAAACAGTCCAAAAAACAATTATATCAAACTCAGCTAGACAAAAAAAACAATCCAAATGCAATTTGGATTTTTTTTAATGCTTTTGGAGCAGGCAAAAAAGGATCATCACCACAAAATATTAATTGCCTCTTAAATGATGGTAACACCATTGAAAATCCACAGGATATTGCCAATATATTTAATGAGTTTTTTGTGAACATTGCCGCTAAAATTAAAGAGCCAATTCACCACTCACATCATGAAAATCTGAGTCGATTCTGTGATGATAAAATACCTGCCGATTCATACTTTGATATTCCGTTAATAAACAATGAATATGTTGAAAAAACTCTTAAAGATATAGACACAACCAAAGCTACAGGTCTTGACAATATTGGTCCCCGACTTCTAAAGGTAGCAGCACAATCTATTTCTGACAGTTTAACTCGCATAATTAATCATAGCATTACAACTTCCAACTTTCCAGATAAATGGAAAGAGGCTAAAGTGACACCACTTCATAAAAGTGGATCATGTTTTGATGTAAATAATTTTAGGCCAATATCAATACTACCCACCCTTTCTAAAGTCTTCGAGAAACATGTTCACAACTCACTAATGTTGTATCTTTCTAATTTCAACCTCTTATGTAAAACACAGTCTGGATTCCGCCAAGGACATTCTTGTGAAACAGCACTTGTAGGTATGATTGATAGATTTCTAACAGCATTAGATAATGGTTCATTAATAGGCATGGTGATGGTTGACTTTAAGAAAGCATTTGACCTGGTAGATCACGACGTTCTGTTAAATAAACTGAAAATTTATAAATTGAGCGAAAATGCATTAAAATGGTTTAATACTTACTTAAAAAATCGAAAACAAAAAGTTAAAATAGGTAACAGCATGTCAGAGGACAAAACTGTCTTATGCGGTGTACCACAAGGATCAATTTTAGGCCCACTTCTTTTCTTAATGTTTATAAATGATCTTCCTCTCTATACCAATGTTTCAACTGATCTATATGCTGATGATACAACACTCTATAACATAAACAAATCCAAAGACGAAATTGAGCGCAATCTGCAAAATGGTTTAAATTCATTAGATTTGTGGTGCAAAAACAATGGCATGCTTCTAAATACTGCAAAAACAAAGGTTATGTTAATCACAACTAGACAAAAACGTAATGTAATGGCAAATGATAATCTCTCATTGATGTACAAAGATGATAATTTACAAATGACTATGCATGATAAGGTATTAGGAGTACATGTAAATAACAATTTAACTTGGACAAATCACATAAATATGTTATCAAAGAAGATCTCGACAAACATTTGGTTACTTTCCAAAATTAAAGAATATTTACCTCTAAGTTATCGTGTCACCTATTACAAAGCTTTCATTCAACCACATATTGATTTTTGTAATGTTGTATGGGGTAGTACAAGTGTGTCAAATATTAATCGAATTTCGAGGTTACAAAAACGAGCATGTAAAACAATGTTTGGTTACAATGTAGATAATATCAGCGAGCAAATGAAATTAGTAAATATTTTATCAGTAGAAGAGCGTATTTTGCTGAGAAAAGCTAAATTCATGTATAAAGTTACTGCAAATGAAACTCCTACTTATATTTCTGAAATGTTCAAATATAGAGAAATAGCAAACAATGCTCCAATGCTAAGATCAACAACATCCAAAAACTTCATTCTCCCAAGGCCGCACATTGAAATATTCAAGCAGAGTATGTCATTTTCTGGAACAGTCATATGGAATTGTTTACCTACAGATGTCAAATGTTCATCAACAGCCTCATCTTTCCATTCAAAATGTGTCAAATGGCTAAAATGTAAATAATCTTACATGCTACAGATTGCTAAATATTACATGTTCACAATTATTGCTTATTCCATGTTTTAAACTGTATGTATATGTATGTATATATGTATATATGTTAAGAGGGCCTCAAGGAAGATTAGCTTAGGCTAATTGAGTTACCCTCTATAAATAAAGTCTTCACTTCACTTCACTTCACATTAGGAAAGTATCCACGCATGATTGATTTGTTAACTAGGTCTGTTAAAGG
>JBEVXT010000648.1:0-4496 GCA_040505955.1 Sedimenticola sp.
CGTAAAATAAATGTGATTTGGCGCAAACTACCACAATTTTGTGACTAAAGTACATTTTATTGTTAATATTTAAGTTAAAGAAGAGCATCTATTACTTTAAATTCCTTTTTGTCCTTCGCTTCTACTATTGTTACTTTTTGTAACAGTTGTTACTCTACGCTGATGCCGGATCATAACGACCCCAGTCATCAGCGAGAGGGTTCACTGCTGCTCACTCTGCTGGCCCTCTTTATCTTCGCTTCACCACTGACCCTGTGGTGGGCGAATGACAATAGCCCATGGCTGCTCCCTTACCTGCTGTGGCTGCTGGTGATTGGGATCGCCGCCTGGTTGAGCCGACGGTACCATCGCCATGACTTATGAGTTGGAGGTGCTCTTCGGGGCGGCGCTGATCTACCTTCTGCTGCTCTTCTTTATCGCTTACATCACCGAGCGCGGAATAATCCCCGAGAGCTGGACAGAAAACCCGCTGGTCTATGTGCTCTCCCTCGGGGTCTATGCCACCTCCTGGTCCTACTATGGCAGCGTCGGTTTTGCCCAGCGCGAGGGCTTTCAGTTTCTTACCGTCTACCTTGGGGTGACGGTGGCCTTTCTGCTCACTCCGGTGCTGCTGCGCCCCCTGCTGCGCCTAGTGCGGGACTACCAGCTCACCTCCCTTGCCGACCTTCTCGCCTTCCGCTATCGCAGTCACCTGGCGGGGGTGCTGGTCACCCTCTTTATGCTGCTCGGTTCCCTCCCCTATATCGCCCTGCAGATCCGCGCCGTCACCTCGTCTGTGCAGGTGCTGACCCAGGGGGAGACTCCCCGTTTCCTGGCACTGATCTTCTGCGCCACCCTGATTCTCTTCTCCATCCTCTTCGGCGCCCGCCACATCTCCCCCCGGGAGAAGCATCGCGGCCTGGTGGCGGCGATCGCTTTTGAGTCTCTGGTCAAGGTGGTCGCCCTGATGGCGGTGGGCCTGTATGCCGTCTTCGGCATCTTCTCCGGCCCGGCGGAACTGAGTCAGTGGCTGAGCGATCACCCAGAGGCTACACAGGCACTCTATGAGCCGGTGCGGGAAGGGCCTTGGGTAACTCTGCTGTTTCTCGCCTTCTGTGCTGCTTTTCTGCTGCCACGGCAGTTTCACATGATTTTCACCGAGAATATGTCCGTACGCTCGCTGACTACCGCCAGCTGGGCCTTCCCTCTCCTGCTGCTGCTGCTCAACCTCGCCATCCCCCCCATTCTGTGGGCTGGCGACTACCTGCAGTTGGAGATGGATGCAGACTATTATGTACTCGGCATTACCCTGAACAACGGCCCCGTCTGGCTGCCGGTACTCGCCTTTATCGGCGGTGTCTCCGCCGCCAGCGCGATGGTGATCGTCTCGACCCTGGCACTGTCGTCGATGTGCCTCAATCACTTGCTGCTGCCCGCCAGTTATCCCGACCCCAAGGTGGATATCTACCGCTGGCTGCTGTGGGGGCGGCGTCTGCTGATCGGCCTGATCATCGCCGCCGGCTTTGGCTTTTATGAGCTGCTGGAGTACAACCAGGGGCTGGTGCAGTTGGGCCTGATCTCCTTTGTCGCCGTTGCCCAGTTTCTGCCGGGGATTATCGGCGTGCTCTACTGGCGCCGCGCCACCCGCACCGGCTTCATCAGTGGCCTGCTGGCGGGCATCGCCATATGGAGCATCACGCTGCTGCTGCCCCTGCTGGAGAGCTCGGGCCTGATTGTCAGCAGCATCAGCCAGTCCACTCTCCGTGCCGCCTCCGGATTCGACCAGTGGCAGCTCTCCACCTTCTGGTCTCTCGCCTGCAACAGCTTCCTCTTTGTCGTCGTCTCCATCTTTACCCGCCAATCGCCGGGTGAGCGGGAGGCCGCCCACGCCTGCAGCAGCGACACCACCATACCGGTTCCTCTGGAGGGGGTGGTGGCCGCCGGATCACCGGCGCAGTTCGCCAAGGGGCTGGCCGCCATGATCGGCTGGGAGGCCGCCGAGGTTGAAGTTAACCGTGCCCTCGAAGACCTCAGCATGCACCAGGACGAAACACGCCCCCGGGAATTGAAACGACTGCGCCAACGGATCGAGCTCAACCTTTCGGGCCTGGTCGGCCCCCACATGGCCCACGTTATCATCAACCAACAGCTGCGAATCGACGGCCAAGCCAAAACCGCCCTGGCCGATTCGTTCCGCTATATGGACGAGCGCCTTGAACGCTCCCACAGCAGATTGAAGGGGCTGCATGCCGACCTGGACATCCTGCGGCGCTATCACCGGCAGATTCTGCTTGATCTCCCCATGGGGGTTTGCGCCGTGGCACCGGATCACACGGTTGTGATCTGGAACCTGACCCTGGAGCTGATGAGCGGTCTCACCAGCAATCAGGCAGAGGGCCGAAAACTCTCCAGCCTGCCCCCCCCCTGGGGTGAACTGCTAGCCGGCTTTTCCGTTGCCGGGGATGGTCATATTCCGCGAATGGAAGTGGAGGCTGGCGGCAAACCCCGCTGGTTCAACCTCCACAAAGCCGCCATTCCCGATCCCGATCTGCTCAATCTCGGGGATAAAAACCGCACCGGCCTGGTAATACTGCTGGAAGACCTTACCGATATGGAGAATCTGGAGGCGGAGCTGGCCCACAGTGACCGGCTGGCATCGATCGGGCGGCTGGCTGCCGGCGTCGCCCATGAGATCGGCAACCCGGTGACCGGTATTGCCTCCCTGGCGCAGAACCTGCGCAATGAGAAAGAGGTCTCGGTGGTTAATGAGAGCGTTGAATCGATCCTGCAACAGACCCGACGCATCAGCAGCATTCTTCAATCTTTGATGAACTTCAGCCGCAGCGGGCGGGTGGGCGTAAGTTTTGAGCAGTTCCACCTCCATGGCACTGTCGAGGAGGCAATACAACTGGTTCAGCTCACCCGCGCCGGAAAACGGGTTGAGTTCAACAACGGCTGTCCCCTGGGCCTGGAGCTGTTTGGCGACAAACAGCGCCTCTCACAGGTGATGGTCAACCTGCTGACCAACGCCTGCGATGCCTCCAAACCTGGTGGCCGGGTGGAGATCTTCGCCTTCAAGGATAGCGAGCAGGTGCAGATCGAAGTGATGGATCAGGGGGACGGTATTTCAGAAGAGGCTCAGGAGATGATCTTCGAACCCTTTTTCACCACCAAAGACGCGGGTAAAGGCACCGGTCTCGGCCTCTCCATGGTCAACAAGATTATTGAAGAGCACAAAGGCAATATCGAGATCGACTCGATTCAAGAAGTCGGCACCCGTATCGTAATCCACCTCCCCCAACACAGAACCTGATCGATGAACCAAATACTGATTATTGAAGATGAGACCGTTATCCGCAGCGCCGTACGTCGCCTGCTGGAGCGCAAAGGCTACCAAGTGGAAGAGGCGGAATCGGTGGAGCAGGCATTGAAACTCAACCTGCAGAACTTCAACCTGATCCTCTCTGATGTGAAACTGCCGGGGGCGCCCGGCACCGACATCATAAAACCGGCGGGTGAGGTGCCGGTGCTGATCATGACCAGCTACGCCAGTGTGCGCTCTGCGGTGGACGCGATAAAACAGGGGGCCATCGACTATATCGCCAAACCCTTTGACCACGATGAGTTGCTTATTCTGATAAAGCGCACCCTGAAACAGGGCAAGCTTGAACGACGCAACGAAGTGCTGAAGGCGGATCTGGATCGGGAGTATCCGGTCAACGGCATGATCGGCAGCTGCAACGCCATGCGTGAAGTGTGCCGCCGCCTGACCAAGGTCGCCCCCACCGACGCCACCGTGCTAATACTCGGCGACTCCGGCACAGGTAAGGAGTTGGTGGCCAGAGCGCTTCACGAGCAGAGCCTGCGCAACGAATCACCCATCGTAACGGTGAACTGCGCCGCCATTCCAGAGATGCTGATCGAGTCGGAGCTATTCGGCCACGAAAAAGGGGCTTTCACCAGCGCCGACAGCGCCCGCCCCGGACTGGTGGAAAGCGCCGAAGGGGGCACACTGTTTCTCGATGAGATTGGTGAACTGCCGCTGGCCGCCCAGGCCCGGCTGTTGCGGCTGCTGCAGAACCGGGAAGTGCGAAGGGTGGGGGCGGAGCAGTCAAAACTAGTCGATATCCGCCTGGTCGCAGCCACTCACCGGGATCTCAAGAAGCTGGTGCAGAATAGTGAGTTTCGTAGCGATCTCTACTTTCGCCTGAGAGTTATTGAACTCAATCTACCGCCCCTGAGAGAGCGCGGCAAAGACATAGTGGAGCTGGCTGACTTTCTGCTGGAGAAGGCGAGAAAACAGCTCAACCGTTCACCGATGAAACTCAGCTCTTCAGCACTGGAAGCAATCACCAGCTATGACTGGCCCGGCAATGTACGCGAGTTGGAGAACGCCCTTGAACGGGCGGTGATACTCTGTGATGGAGAGGTGATCACACCGGAACTGCTGGCGATCGAGTCCGGTGGCGTCGCCGCGCCACAGACCACCACCAGCAACGGCAACCTCTCCCTCGAAG
>JBEVXT010000649.1:0-11366 GCA_040505955.1 Sedimenticola sp.
AGCCTGCCGGTGGCTTGGTCATAAATGCAGCTAACGGACAACCCAGATGGATCAATAAACCTTACCGGATTCCCCCCCACATATGCATAAACATTTATCCCCCCTTGAAGCCCAATAGGATCCCTACTAATAAACCGCTTCAACCCAGGATCATAATACCGCGCCCGATAATAATACAACCCACTCCCATCATTCTCCCGCCCAGTATACTGCAACGGATTATCACTAATCTCCCCGCTCTCAGTAACCTCCCCATAC
This sequence comes from Sedimenticola sp., assembly GCA_040505955.1. Classification (GTDB taxonomy): domain Bacteria; phylum Pseudomonadota; class Gammaproteobacteria; order Chromatiales; family Chromatiaceae; genus Vondammii. Next base: position 259 of record JBEVXT010000649.1, read on the forward strand.
GGCGTATAGCTATACTCCCCGGTAATCGCCCCCGCATCATCACTCTGCGCGATCACACTCCCCAGCGCATCAGTAAGCAGTGTCCGGTCGCCCAACCCGGCGTATCTTGCCAGCACTTCATCGATCATCAGGCCGGTGTGGTAGGTAGCGCCAAGTACGCCGCCCTGTATCTCGGCGATGGCTTGTGCGCCGTCGTAGAGGTATTGGGTGGTGTCGCCGTTGATGGTTTTTTCTGTTCTTCTGCCCTGGTGGTCGTATTGGAAAGTGGCGTTGCCGTTGGGGCCGCTGATCTGGGTGAGTTGGTTTCTCACATCCCAGGTATAGGTAACTATGCCCTGGGGGGTATTGCGTTCTGTGAGGTTGCCGTTGGCATCGTAGGTGAGTGCATACCCGTTATGGGTGAGCATGCGGTTGTCTTCATCGTAGGTGGCGGTGAAGGGGGTTTCGGGTTGTTCCTGGCCCTGTTCTCTTGTACGGGTGGTGCGGTTGCCGGTGGCGTCGTACTGGTAGTCGATCTGGTCGAGTGGGGTGTCGTTGGCATCGGCGTAGCGGATGGTGGTGATCTGTCCGGCCGCATCCAGGGCGTAGTGCTGGGTGATGCCGTTGGGCAGGGTCTTTTGGATCAGTCGGCCTGCTCCGTCATATTGGTAGCTTGCGCTTTTTTCGCGGTAGGTGATGGCTTCGATACGCCCTGCTGGGTCGTAGCTGTAGGTGGTGGGATCACCGCCGTTAATGCGCCGTTCGATCAGGCGGTCGAGGGGGTCGTAGTCGTATTCGAGGGTACCTTGTGGGGTGATCTGGCGGATCAGCCGGTCGTGGGTATCGTAGTCGTAGCGGGTCTCGCCTGTCTGGCTGTCGCTGACCCAGGTGAGGTGACCGGCGATGTCGTAGCGGTAGTTGACGCTGCGGCCATCGGCGTCCTGCTTTTCGATCAGTCTGTCGAGGGGGTCGTAGCGGTAGCTGAAGAGTTGACCCATGGGGTCGGTACGGTTAATGGGGTTGCCGGTGCGGTCGTAGGTGTAGCTGTGGGTGTTGCCTGCTGCATCGCTACGGCTGGTGAGTCGTCCACGGTTGTCGTAGCGGTTGGTCTCGATCACTGCGCCTTTGGGGTCTTTGACGCTCTCTATCCTGCCCTGGGGGTCGTAGGTGACTTCGGTGACGCCGCCTTTGGGGTCGGTGCTGTGGGTGAGACGATCGAGAAGGTCGTACTGGTAATGGCTGGTGCGGCCCAAGGCATCGGTTGATGCGATCAGGCGGTTGGCCGTGTCATATTCGTTGCGGCTGATGCGGTTGAGGGCATCGGCAACGGTGAGCGGGTTGCCTTCGGTATCGTAGGTGATGGTGACTTGGTTGCCGAGGGGGTCGGTGGCGCTTTCGAGGAGGCCTTCGGCGGTGTAGGTGAAGTTGCGGATCTCATTGGCGGCGTTGGTGTGGGTTCTGAGCTTGCCGGTGGGGCCGTAGCTGCTGCGGGTGGTGGTGCCCGTGGGGTCGGTGGTCTGGGTGACTTTGTTGAATAGGGGGTCGTAGTCGTAGATCCAGGTGCGGTCGGTGTGATCCCTTCTGCTGGTGCGATTGCCTTTGCTGTCGTAGGTGTACCAGGTGGGGCGGCCCAGGGGGTCTACCGTGGCCCGTAGCAGGTTGGTGGCGTAGTCACGCTTGCGCTCAAAGACCCGACCCAGGGGGTCGGTACGCTTGGTTTCGTAGCCCTGGCCGTTGTAGCGGTAGGTGGTGGTTCTCCCTTCGGTGTCGGTGAAGCGGGTCTCGGTGACGGTGCCGCCAGCTATCTGGTAGTCGAACTGGTAGGTACTACCATCGGCGAGGGTCTCGCCGATGGTGCGGCCATCGGTATCGTATTGGTATTGGGTGATGTTGCCACGCACGTCGGTTTTCTGAACGATGCGGTCGGCGTTGTCCCAACCGTATTCAGTGCGATTGCCGGCAAAATCGACTACGGCGGTGAGGCGGCTGCGGTCGTCGTATTCGTAGTGTTGGGTACGGCCGAGGGGATCGGTGATGGCACCGATACGGATGTTACCGGCATAGTCGAAACGGTAGCGGCGGCCATTGGCGTCAGTGATGGTGAGGATGCGGCCGTTGGCGGTGCTGCGCTGTACCTCTTCGCGACTAATGGTGATGCGGTTGCTGTGAGCGTCCTCTTTAGCCATAAGCAGGGTGGCGAAGGCGGTGCCTCGTCCACCGACGGTGAACTCGTAGACGCTGCCATCCTTGAAACGCACCTTGACGGTGGAGCCAAACTGCTCAGCCTCGATACCCAGCCCACCGGCGCGGCCGGAGGCGGCGCGGTAGATGCCGTCTGTGCCACGACTGAGGGTGTAGCGGATACCGCCGGAGGTGCTCAGGACGTAGGCCTCTCCCCCGCCGAGGAGCCGCCACTCGGTATTGAGATGGGTACCGATGCCGAAGGGGCCGAGGATGGTGCTATTGCTCTGGTATTTACAGCCGAGTCTGACCGGGAAGAGGCCGTTGATGCCAATGCTGTGGTCTTCCATTACCGAACCGATGCCAGAGGCGAGGTCTACCGGGTTGCCTTTCTTGCACTCATTGCCGTCGCCCCCTTTGGGCTCCTCATTGGGCTCCGCCGGAGTAGCAAAGGAGGCACCACAACAGAACTTGGGGATGCCGACACCAGGATCGGAGACGATGGAGAGGCCGTCTTCAGAGACGGTGCCGCCACCCATGATGCGCCACTGGTTGGTGTCGGGGCCGGGAACGGGCTCTTCGTCGTAGTACCAGAGGACCGCCTTCTCGCCCGGCAGCAGGCCGAGGTCGTTGTTCATGGTCACCGGGATCGGCTCGGAGGGGTCGCCGCCACCGGGTTTGAAGAAGTAGTAGAGGTAGACGCTGCGGGTCTCTACACCTTCGGGGATCGGGCGGATGGGAAGACGGTCCACCGAGGTCATGCGTACATTGACCTTGTCGTTGGGATTGCCGTCGTCGCCGATGATCACTGCTCCCTGGGGGATACGCAGGGCGTAGTTGGGGATGTCAGGATCGGTGACATCCACCGCCTGACCGGGGACGATGGGGGTGAAGCGGGTGGCGTCGATAGCGGCAAGGTAGCTGGTCATCACCCGGTTGTGTGCCGCCGGCTGGATCTGTACCGGCATGGGGATCTGTGAGGGGTAGTTGATCTCGGCACTGTTGTTGGTGTCGCCGTCGATCAGCAGCACCTGGTCGCCGACTACCGACGGGTTGATGAATTGGTAGTAACCGGCCTGGTCGGTGGTGGTGGTGACGCCACCCAGGTGGATACGGGCACCGATGAAGGGTTTGTCGTCTTCGGCGTGGAGTACGCGACCGCCGACACTGGTCTCACTGGGGGGGAGGAGGGTCAGTTGCAGGGGGACGGTGCGGGTGAGGGTGGTTCGCTCCGCAGGCCCGGTCGCCTCCAGGCTGAGTTCGTAGGTACCTGGGGTGACGGTGGCATCGGCACTCAGGGTGAGGGTGACGGGCTGATAGAGGGAGAGGCGGCCATGGCTTAAGCTGGCGGTGATGCCTGTTGGCAGGTTGTTGACCTTCAGGGTGACCAGCCCGGCATAGGGGTTGAGGCCCAGGCTGCTGAGGGTGGCGATGGCGTAGGCGTTGCCGCCGGTTGGCATCATCAGGGCCTGGGGGCCAATGTTCAGCGTAAAATCTTCAGAGGCCTCTACTGTGTAGGGCAGCACAGTGGTGTCGCTGCCACTGCTGTTGGTGACGGTGATGGGGCCGGTGGTGGCGGTCAGGGGAACCAGCACCTTCAATTGGGTTTCAGTCGCGGCGGTGACCGTGGCGGCTACGCCGTTGAAGCTCACCTGGTTGGCGGCAACGGAGAGGGCGTCGAAGCCGTTGCCGATGAGGGTGACCAGGGCGCCGACTGGCCCCTGAGTGGGGGTGAACCCCTGAACTCTTGGGCCGGGACTGAGCAGGGTGAGCTGTTGTGCCTGGGAGGTGCCGCCTCCTGGTGCCGGGTTGAAGATGGTGACCGGAGCACTGCCAGGTGCTTGCAGCAGCTGTGGCGGAATGGTGGCGGTGAGCCCGGTCTCGCTGTTGTAGGTGGTGGTCAGTGGTTGGGCACCAAGAAAGGCCTGGGATGCCTCAACAAAACCGCTACCGCCCAGGTTAAGGGTACGGGGTGCCGGTGGTTCGGGTAGATCGAGGGTGTTGGGTGTGAGGGAGGTCAGCACCGGCACGGGATGGGGTTTTGTGAGGATAAATGGGAGGGGATCTGAGTTGCCACCCATGGGGGCGGGATTGGTCACCACTACATTCACCGCTCCCGGCAGGGTCATTAATCCCGTCGGTATCTGTGCATGCAGCTCGCTATCGCTGATCCATTCGGCGGCCAGGGTCTCGCCGCCAAAGCTGACGGTTGCGCCATCGACAAAACCTTCACCCTCCAGCTGGAGTGTCAACGGTGGGCCGTTGACCAAGGCATTGTCCGGGCTGATTGTTGTCAGGTCGGGCGGTGCATTGGGCAGGGGGATAAAGTAAAGTTTGTCACCCTTTTTCGTTGTCACTAGCGCTTGATTGAAACGGGTGGAGAGCGCCACCGCCGTCGGTTTCTTCAATTCAGCATAATCTTTGATGAGCTGTTGTCGCGGTAGGTCAAGCAGGGCCAATTCACCACCACTCTCACTTACAGCAACAACGGTATGGGTGAGCGGTTGCAGCGCCATTGCTGTGATCTTTTTGGAAACCCCCTTGTACTCCTCCACAGCCAGGGAGAAGAGATTGAGCACCTCTACCTTTTTCTTCTCTTCCTGGGCCAGGATCAGCTGGTTGCGCTGCTCATCTATGAGGAAAGATTGGATATGCTTTGAGACGGTAATACGTTTTTCGATCTGATTGTCGGCCAGGCCGATGACCAGAATTTCGGTCTCGGGGCCATGTCTCTCATGCCTCTTATCCTTGCTGTCTCTGTCATCGTGATCATCTTTGTCTTTGTCTTTATCCTTCCCTTTTTCTTTTCCCCGCTCTCTGTCTCTATCTTCGTCTCTATCTTCGTCTCTATCTTCGTCTCTATCTTCGTCTCTATCTTCGTCTCTATCTTCGTCTCTATCTTCGTCTCTATCTTTGTCCCTGTCTTTATCCTTACTGCCTTTATGCTTATCTCTTTTCTCATCGTCCTCTTTATCTTTCGACGTATTGCCATGGACGAGCAGATAGGCGCTGCCGGTGGGGTGATGAATCTGCAAGTCGAGCAGTTCACCCTTCAGTTTGGTGGTGTTGAGGAGTGATCGGCTGACAAGGTCTATGGTGTAGAGTTGCTTTCGCTCGTGACCTATGGCCAGCAGGAGACCACGCTGTGAATCCACCGCCATTGCCCGTGGCTGGTGGGGCATGGTAAGCCCCTCACCCAGCAGAACGCCTTGGGTCATATCGAGAAAGTGCAGTGTCGGTTTTCCTTTTTTCGACTTTTTCCCTTTTTTCTTTTTTTCTCCCTCTGTGCTGATAATTGCCAGATTACGTCCCTCATCGATGACGAGAGTCTCGGGCTCTGCGGGCAGCTCAATAGACCGTACGCGCCGGGTGGGGATATCGATGAGGTGTGCTGTGCCTTCCTTTGCACCCTCCCCGGTGAGCACCACCGCCTGGTGATGGCGGTTATCGACCGCAATGGCCGTGTGTTTGCCTTTCAGTTTCAGGGTGTCGAAGGTCTGGTTTGGTGTGTCGGCCGATGCGGTGGAGATGAGCCCTTGCAAGGGGTGGCCTGGGGTCATATCCAGGGCCGCTGACAATATCAGTGCCGCCACGCCTGCCGATGTAAACTTCAATGGGCTGACAACGCCCTTCAGCAGACGCTGAACCCTATCCCCAAACACCATGCCGATAACTCCCTGAAACCCTGAAATCAAACCAAACTCAACCTGCCGTTGCGGGCATACCAGGTAGCCTTGAAGGCAGCTCGTACTCTTTACCCGAGACCGTGATCAAGGTGATGGCACCCGCACCCCTCATGGAGGCGGAGAGCCGTACCTTCTCTACCCGCTCCCCCTCTGTGTAGACAGCAAGCTGGTCACCCTGTGAAGTCAGGAGGGTGTAGGTGGTCTGGGCCAGCAGGCTAGTGGGACCTGAGGGCAGGTTGATATCGACACTGGCGGTGGCAAGATCGGTGGTGCCCACCAGGGCCGGGGTGACGGCCGAGGAGCCGTTGTAAGAGGTTGCTCCTATGATAGACAGCTTTATGGTGTTGCCCACGGGCACCCCGGTGCTCTCGAAGGTGACGGTGACCGGGTTGGGAGTATCAGCCGGCAAGACGATATCGGCGCTGCCGGTGGGATAGGCAGGTGCCTCCACCCCGGCCACGCTGGTGATGCGCAGGGAGGGGAGACCAGAGACAAAGACGGTGGTGGGCTGACCAAAACTGTAAACAGGGTTGGTAGCGGCGGTGCGGGTGATGCTATCTGCTTCCAGGCGGATGCGGCCATTTCCACCATTACCGCCTCTGAAACGGCTGCTCGTGGGATGGCTTCCTGTTGCGCCACCGGCGGCCTGGATGGTGCCATTGCCCTCGATCCGCGTGGCAACCAAGCGGATGGCACCACCGCTGCCGCCACCGCCGGTGCCACCCGATCCACTACCGCCTGAAGCACCACTATTACCACCGACGGCATAGATGGCACCAGTCACCCGCAATGCACCCGTGGCGGCAACGAGGATGGCACCACCCCCTGCACCACCGCCGGAGCCATGAAAGGCAGCACCGCCACGGCCGCCACCACCACCAGAGCCACCCACCAGGGGCAGGAGGAGAGAGGAACCGTAGGTGGGTCCTCCGGCTGCATATTCATACCCCGGGTAATAATAACCCACGGACTGGCTTCCTGCTGAGCCAAAGCCGCCTCCACCACCTCCAGCTACCCAATTGCTGTATACAAAATATCCCCCTGTACCACCACCTGGCCCCAAGCCATGCTGACCATTGCCACCACCCGGCACGCCCCCCCGTCCACCGGCATAGCCACCCGGAACAGCTTTACCTGGAATACCATCGTCACCAACATTGCCATCACCAGATGCACCTACATTGGTCGCCCAATGGCCATTCACATGAAGCGTACCGGCAACGCTGACATTACCACTGGCAAGAATTGTCACCGGTGTATTACTGGTATTGGGATTAAATCCCACAGTGACGCCGGAGGGGATACTGACCTCGGTAAAGTTAAAAATCCCATCCGGCGGCACCTGTAGTGTGGTATTGACTGTGGGGCTAAAGGCACCGTCCACTCCGGTGCTGCCGCTGTCGAAGGCGGTAGCGGCTGTGGAGACAAGGCATAAGCCGGCGGTGAGGCAGATGGCTCGAATCAGCATTTCAGGCAGCTTGTTCATGTAGTTTCCCTCGGCATGAGTTTTTTCATAGGACTAATTTGGAACGGTTTCGTAGATGGTGAAGCTGTTGGCGGGTTCGGCCTGGGGTGATGTAACTGCACCCGGCACCGCCACCCGGATTACCCGGGTACCCAGGAGTGCATCGGCCTGGATAGCGACCTGTACGCGCACTTCGGTTCCTGCGGCGTTACCCTGGGGGCTGTTGCCAAACAACATGCCCTCGGGCGGCTCCGCCATCACGGCTTTTGGATTGAAAAGGTTGGTTCCCCGAACCAGCAGAGTGAAGACCTCGCCGCGACCCGCCAGGATCGGCTCAATGGAGAGGATCTCCGGGGTGTCGTGACCCACGGTAAAGCGCGCTGCATTAGCACGGCTGAAGGGGACAACCCCAAGTGCTGTGCGCAGCATCACTTTTCTTGCCCCTGGAGCAGCGGCAGGATCGATATCGATGGGAACAGAGAGCGAGCTGCCATCGGCGGCAGTGGTTACCGTATTGCCGACGATCACGCCATCGGCAGGCTGGAGCTCAACCTGGATGACATCCTGCAGGTACTCCCCGGTGACTGTCAGTGTGCTGCTCGTACCACGCAGCAGCGCACTAGGTGCAACCGTCTTTGCCACCTGGCCGTGCACGACGCCCAGCTGGGGTGTGGATAGCTGCAGCGTGGTCGATACCGGCTGTTCCACTTCAGTCACCACCACCCCGAGAACGGGTGAGTGGGTGGTGACGGCACGATCGGAGTGTGGTTGCACCAGCTGTTTGGTGACGCCGACCACCGATGCCGTCAAGGCGCGATAGGTTGGCCCGGCCTGGGTGACAATGGTGATGCTGTTCTCCGCCCCTGGCAAGGCACTACTCTCACCGCCCGGTGTTGCCACCTGTATCATCCTGGGGCCGGTTGGAGCGCCGGTGTCGACATTGACCTGTGCCGTCAATCGTGAACCGCCATCATGAACTGTTGTACTGCCGATGGTGATACCGCTCTCCGGCAGCAGCCTCAGCGGCCGGGCATTATCGAAGAAGTGGCCGCGCAGGGTCAGGGTGGCGGCAGTGGTACCGGTGGTCAGAATCAGCGGAGTTACGGAATCAATCTCCGGTGGTGGCGGGGTGACACGGAAGCGGTTTGTCGACTCTGTTGCGCTAGGGATGACAGCCCCGACCTGTAACACATCTACCCGGCGGATGGTCTTGGGAGCGTTGGCGGCAATAGCGATATTGACGCTAAGGGAGCGTCCATCAGCAGTCACGGTGGGGGGATTGGTGACGGTAATGCCGGTGGCAGGCTCAAAGGCAACGCTATCGGCTCCGGTGAGTCCCGCGCCCTCTATGGTCAGCAGATAATTCTGACCGACGATACCCGCCGAGGGGTCAAGTCTTTTAACCAGAGATCCCTTGACGACACCCAGCTGTGTTCCGTAGAAGGTGTAAGCACTTTGTTGCGGGGTTTGAGCGCTCTCTTTCACCACGCCCACCATGGGTGCTGTCAGCGATGTGATGTTCTCCCCTGCCTCCAGAACAATGTGGAGGGTGTTGGCCGGGCTCGGGGTTTCATCCGAAGGACCGCCATTGGTCACGACGACAACCTGGCGTTCACCCAGCGCTGCTGCGGGGGAGAGTGAAATTGTGGTGCTGAGCAGAGTGCCTGCGGCGTTGACTGTTGGCGTACCGATGGAGATGCCATCACCGGGCAGCACCTGTACCTCTCGTGCATTTTGCAGGCGGGCACCGCGAATGGTGAGATGTTTACCGATATCACCGGGCTTTAGTATGAGGGGGGCGATAGAGTGAATCTCAGGCTTTGGCGGGACGATCCGCAGACGATCCGCTTCCGGCCGGACGGGAAGAATGCCGCCGCCTGATGATGAGAGAACAACCCTTCTCATCGTAGTGGGTGCGCTCTCCGCCACAGTGACCGGGACAACCGCCGAGCGACCATCGGTGGCAAGGGTGAATGTCCCCAGTGTCACACCATCAGGCGGCTGAATCGCGATATTGGTGACACCGCTCAATCCCACGCCGTTGATTTCGAGTGGCAGCGGCCCGGTCCCGGTGGTGATCCTGTTGGGATTGAGTCCCTCTATGCCATTCCCAAGAACCACACCTACCTGAGGTGCCGGCATTCCACTGACGGTAAATGAGGGCAGCGGACCTGGCAGGCGCTCTTTCACTACCTCGTAGATGTGCCCATAACTGGTATTGACACCAACGAAATCGGCAAGAACAAAGAGGGGTACAGCGGTGGTACCCAACGTCGGTGAGTCCAGGGTGAGGATCGTCTGGCCCGCCTTCAGACCGGCAAGCGCACCGCGTACCTCTCTTCCACCCGCCGGAATGGTAAGGCTCTCCTGCATTAAATTGACGACAGTGGGATCAGAGACAGAGAGGGTGAAAGTATGAGGCAGCGTATCGGCATGGGTGAGCTGTAGTGCAAAAGCCCTCTGGCTGCCATCGGGAGGAATAGCGAGTGGTGCCGGTGTGATATAGACTTCCGGCAATAAGGGGTCGATAGTAAGATTAAGATCGATACGACCACCGGCTGTATGAAAGCCAAGTGTGTGAGTGCCGACAAGTGAACAGTCCTCCACCTTTATGGTGAAGGTAACCTCGTTCGCAGAGGAGACGATTTCTGAGATCTGCACGCCCGGCACGGAGGGAGTTACTCTTATCCCTTCAAGCCCACCGCCCTGAATACTGACCTGGGTGGTTTCTCCGCAGCGCATATCAACTGTTGAGAGGGTATCGATAACGGGAGGGGTGACCAGACCGGTGTTATCCACACCCAGCAGGTTGCCCACCGGGTCATAGTTGTAGTGGGTTACCTGGCCGTTTTTATCAACATAGCGAATCAACCGGCCAAGCTCATCATAGTCGTAGCCGGCCCCATAGGAGAGTGTAGGCAGCCATAGGGAACAGGCAGCCACAAGAGCTAAGAGAAGTAGATTGATAATCCGGCCCGGCTTCCTTGTCATTTCAGCTACCTTAGAGTGCCAACCCGGTGGTTTGAAATATGAGTGGCATTAGAGGTTCTCCTTTGCGGGTTTGTCTGTACCCTCTTCAGCCGCTGCAGTTTGTCCGAAACCACTGGCTTCGGCACGCAGTGACCAGATGGAAGCCTGGGCCAGATCCTGAGCTACACCCATGCCATGGGCATACATGGAAGCCAGCTGGTACTGCGCCTCGGCATGCCCCTGCTGCGCCGCACGGGAGTACCACTTGAATGACTCCTCTGGGCTGCGGGAAACTCCATTGCCCTTGCTATACATCTCTCCCAATAAAGCCTGCGAGCGGATATCGCCCTCTTGCGCCAGGGGTTGCAGTAGTTTGTAGGTCTGTGTGTATTTTGATTGTTGATAGGCGGCAAGCCCCTCTTCCACCCGGGCCTGGTGAAGCGCCTTGGTGTTATCGATCTGCACACGTTCTGAAGTGGAGTCGGTACAGGATAAGAGAGTGGTAGTGGAGAGTAATAGGGCTAGAAGCAACGCCGGAAAAACCGACCATTGGCGATGAAGGTTTGAGCTGTATCTATTCCCACTACCAGTTGGAAGCTGCACCCTCAAAGAGGTTGCCTCATCTGATATCGGTGAACGATTTATTGTTTTCATCTATAGTCCCTACTGCTGTTCTTTATTTTTGCCAACGCGTCAACCCTATTACGACTACGCTGAACAGTTTGGGTTTATGGCATTCATTGTCTGCGGGCAGCTCGGCCTTGTAATCTGAAACCACTGTTTCAGGTTTATATAGGCCGGTATATAAGGAGATGTTGCGGGGTTTT
>JBEVXT010000650.1:0-3431 GCA_040505955.1 Sedimenticola sp.
CTGTATTCAAGCAGATATGCCACATCTTCAACTGCAAGTTGTACTGGCTTTTCACGACGTATGACTGGAAGCTCTTCAAATGCCAGTTTTTTTATGTTCGTAATACGCCTTCTTCTTGGATGTGAAGTAGTGGAACTTATGCTGACATTGCTTCTTCATTAATTCGTGTGTCGCTCTACAGAAGTCATGCGCAACATCCAGCACAGTTGGGGTTTCTGTCTCCAATCTCAGTAGGTTGTGCAAATTCTCATTTACCAATGTCGGGACAGACCCAGTGTGAAAATTGTCCAAGTAAGCAGGGTTGTGGGTTTTGATGATGTCCCTAAACTCCGATAGGAGTTTTATGAGCATTTCCAGTGAAACCACTGTTTTAGAAGCAGGAACTCCCTGTGGCCCTTGTGACACGCTCCGGAGATTCAACAAACTGGAAACGGACACTGTCAATGACTTGAAGTACTCATGACTTCTGCTCAATGATGAAATTGCACGCTGTATGTCAACACCATTTGTAGATCCGATGATATCAGAGTGAACCATGAATTCACTATATAATGGTCGAACAGCTTCCACGTATGTTTTCAATGGAGACACATTTGTAACGAGGCGCACTGCTCCTGAGACTGAATCAACAACAAACAGAGAGTTTCCTTCTGCACAGAGTGCAGTTGGCTGCGAGAACTCGCAAACAGTCTTGTAGCCATCAGATGTTCCCATAATACCCGTTCCTGCCAAAACGACATGCTCAAGTGTATCAGGTGTCAGTGCATTTTTAAGTGTCCTGATCATATGATTTTTTGCGTCACTAAAAATAATGTCACCTCGACTAATGCACACACCATGCGGGGTCCCACTAAACTCATTTTCAGCCTGAAGATGATTTTTTTCGGATAAGGTTTCCAAGTTTATGCTGTAAATTCCAAGCGACCGATCTGCTATATAGAGGTTACCTCCATGGTAAGTCATGGCACTGGGATGTGCCTCTGTTTGAAGATGGATGGTCGAGACTGTAGTACCAACTAGCCTCCCACTTTCCTTTTTCACAGCCACCTGGTGAATTTGTTTGTCAGCTTTATCAACAACAAACAGCAGATCATTACCACATGTTGCCATTAATACTGGTTGGACGATACTACCATTATCTACATGAAATACCGATTTTTTCTGGCCTCGAGTCGACTGGTTAGCATCACCAAGAAATGTAGATACCCGTAAACGCAGGTCTGTTACTTTTGTCTTCGACTTTGATTCACCTGGCTGCAGCAGGTCATTTTCTTTGGCCAAATTCCACAATTCATCTTTTGTCAGTTTTAGCGTGTTGTTGTAGTCGATGCAGACAATCTGTTGACTTTCAGCAACTAGGGCAGCACCATACATCACAACAACAGACATTTGTTTGTGTAGGTGGTTCGCTACCTCTTTCACTTCAGCAGGATAGTGCAGTCTGATGGAGACTAAGGTTCCACGTGTGAAATCAGTTACTAATAGCACTGAAGCATCTGCACTCAGAGTTATTGAGGATGGATTCGTCAGTATATTCTTAATATTGTCATCCACCTTTCTGAACAGTTCTGGCACTAGAGTATAGACAATATTGCCCCCACCCTCAGACGACTATCTCTGCAGCAGAGCACAAGAGTTCTGACCGCAAACTTCAGCAACAGCGTCTGTGCTTTGTCGATCTCTCCGGCGAACTGAGTTTAAACTGTATATGCTGCGCGCCTCTTCCCCAACTTTGGTCACATAGTCACAACGTAAAGTTCTGAGCAAAACCAAATTTACTCTATAACCATCTATAATCAGCCACCAATTGGCCAGGCTCCCCATCAAACATTTAGCAACATGAACCGCGTCTGGGCCAGGCGTCAAAGATGATAAGTGGGACATCAATGGTTGCTTGTCATTCATCAGTTTCTCCATGGCAGTCTTGTTATTTTGTTCACAATCCTGATTAGAGGCCAATACAGCAAATCTAAAGCAGTGCACATTTCCTGATATGCACGAGTCACACGCCCTGAATTGAGGATCTACACTGACATGTCCAGCAGTAGCGCATAGGTCACATACTTCACCAGACTGTTGGCATTTGTTACAAAATGATGAGCATCCTACCCCAGATGACTGCAGGATAATACAATCAGTGTGTCGTTTTTCACTTTCCAAACATCCGAGACATATTTGTGTTTGTCGCGCCCTTCGCTGGATAAGTTCGAGTACTTCTGCTCCTGATTGGCTTCTTGGGGTAAAGTCTAAACCAACAGGTATACTGGTAGAGTTTGTCAGATCTGTTACCACAATGGTATCCGCATCTTTCACCATGATATCTTTCAGTTCTGAGGGAGAGGGAACTGGGTGCTATTTTGTGTATTCCAAGTCAATAGGAATTGTTGCACCCACAAGCACCTTTTTATTTTGATCCAGTTCTAACCCAGGTTTCAAAGCAACTCCATCACTCTGAAGTGCTACGGGAACTATAGTAACGTGTTCATTTGTTATCAGAGGTGTGACACTGGATGCCTGTGCTAGTTTCAAATTGCTTGCAAGTAGTTCTCTAACTATACCAGGGGATGTAGAGAAGCCTGGAGCTTTCCGCCTGCACGTCCTTTCATCTGGCAATGGGATGTTGAATTTTGAGACATCAAATAGAGTTGTTTTTCCCCGACCATGATTTCCGGGGCCTCGTATGAAGTTGTATGTTTTCCTACCACCGAGGTACAAAATACTAAAGCAAAAGTCGACTACTTCTGAATTCCACTCACATTTTTGGGAGTTTTTGTCTACTGTGCGGTGAGAAATGTAGTCAATAATGTTACTGAAAAGTAGCACAAATGGCAAATCTTTGTCAAGGGCACCAGTTCTAAATAATTTGTCCAACTTCTCAGCCATTTCACTTACAAATGTATATCGCTGCACACCAGAATCTAGTTTGGGGGTATTTAGTTCCGATTGCTGCCATGTTGTACACGGCAACATCAAATCATCATCATCAGCATCACAATGTAGTTCATAGTCACTGCACGAGTCACATGATTCATAACTGGACTCATTAAAGTGATCGACTGAAGGAGGTTTTATATCTCTCGAGTAAGCATGTGACTTGAAATCATTTGACTGGTTGATTGAATGAGGCTTTGCATCTATCGACATTGTTATATCATGAGAGATGGTTTCCTTGGTAGAACCACTACTACCTACTACATGTAATACACAATCATTAGAAGTTTCATGCACTGGTGAATGAAATTCAGACATGCATACATCAGGTACAGGGTAGTTTGTATCGGGTACAGAGTAGTTTGTTTCGGGCAAGACACATGCCACCTCAGTGGGCAACAAACATATTGCATCAGGTAGCACACACGAATGAAGTACAGAATTGTCTATAGAAGACTGTTCGTTGAAGCTATCGCAATTTTGTTCAGGAAGACAACATA
>JBEVXT010000651.1:0-9214 GCA_040505955.1 Sedimenticola sp.
AAAAATCGGCTATATTTCACCGTCTTTCAGAATTCACAAATGGTTAAGGATTATGAACAAACCCTTCGTTACCATCCTCATGGGCTCCGACTCAGACCTGCCGGTTCTGCAATCCACCATGGATGTGCTGAAGTCTCTTGAGATCCCCTTCGAAGCCAGGATCACCTCCGCCCACCGCACTCCGGCAGCCACTCATGCCCATGTGAAGAGTGCGGATGAGCGGGGTTGTGCCGTCTTTATATGTGCCGCCGGCCTTGCCGCCCATCTGGCAGGTGCTGTCGCCGGACTCACTTTGAAACCGGTGATTGGTGTTCCTCTCGATGCTGGACCTCTTCAGGGTATGGACGCCCTGCTCTCCACCGTTATGATGCCCGGCGGCATTCCCGTTGCTACCGTTGCGGTGGGCAAGGCGGGGGCCAAGAATGCCGGCTATCTGGCGGCCCAGATCATCTCTCTGATCGATCCAGAGCTTGCTGCACGGGTAAAAAGTGAGCGTGAGGCAAATGCCTCAGGGGTTATTGCCAAGGATGCGGATCTGCAGAAAAAACTGGAAACGCTTGGGTGATCTCGCCCTGGAAACTGAGGGAGGCTGCACGCTATTTTCATCAGGGCGGCATCATCGCCTACCCGACCGAGGCGGTCTACGGCCTCGGCTGCGATCCACTCGACGGTTATGCAGTGGAACGATTGCTGGCGCTCAAACAGCGTGATGTTTCCAAGGGAGTTATTCTGATAGCGGCGGATTTTGCTCAGCTGCGACCTTTTATCACGCCGTTGGATGATGTACTGATGGCACCTGTTCATGCAAGCTGGCCCGGCCCCCACACCTGGTTGCTGCCGACGGCGGAGCATCTTCCCTACTGGCTCTGCGGTGATCACGAAACAGTGGCGGTGCGTGTCACAGACCACCCGGTTGCCAGGGCTCTCTGTCGTGCCTGCAACTCACCGCTGGTCTCCACCAGCGCCAATATCGCAGGCCGTCCCCCCGCCGTCGGCGCGTTCTCGGTAAGGCGTGTTTTTGGCGAAGAGATTGACTGTGTTGTTAATGCCCCGCTGGGTGCTGAAGCTCAGCCCTCCACAATTCGAGACGGCCGCAACGGTGGGTGGATCCGACGCTGATTACCCCGAATGAGAGACAAAAAAAAGGATCTACCTGGGGAGATGGTAGATCCATAATGCGCTGTGTAGCGCCGGAGGAGGAACACCGTAAAAGCTTGGAGACAGATCTCTTACGGCTATGTAGGGAGTCCATTCACGGTATCAGCCAATAAACCGCATCGCCAGAAATCGTAATTTACTACCTACTTGTGGAGGTTGTCGACCTCACACTGGAAAACTTTAGACGTTTTTTTGACTTTTTCAATATTTTGACACTTTTAGTTTTAAGCCTGCCAAGGCACAAACGGCTTAACTACCTGCCAGCTTAATCGCCACCTGCTGTTTTTGACGCCGTTCGTTAAGGTCACTGATCCGTTGTATCAGGCGTGTCATTCCACCCTTTCGCAGTTCACGGGAGAAGCCGCTGCGATAGTTGGTCACCAGGCTGATACCCTCAATTCGGACATCGTAGGCTTTCCAATGTCCGTCGTTTAGATGCATCCGGTAGACGACGGCAACCGGTGGCGCTCCTGGCCTGCTCACCTTGGTCTGAACCGATACATCTTTCGCACCCGCCTTCATCCGTAGCGGCTGGTGGTGAATCTGCCAGCTGTCAAACTCATGAAATGCCGTGGAGTAGGTGCGAACCAGTAAACGCCGAAACTCACGGGAAAACGCCTCTTTCTCGGCAGCGCTGGCCCGCCGCCAATGCTTGCCCAGCACCAGGCTGGAGACACGGACAAAATCGACGTGGGGCACCAGTACTTCGTTGGCGAGCTGATAGACATAACCGGGATCACTCTTCAGGCGCTCACTATTACCGTTGAGTACGCCCCTAAGGCTGTCTGAGATATCCTGAATTACCTGCTGGGGGGCTGTCAGCTGCTCCGCCGACACAGCCATGGGCGCTGTCAGCATCATCAGTAACAGCCAGAAAAGCCCGCTCTGGCGGTGTAGTGGTGGTGAATGATTCATTATTGGGTGTCTCCTTGTTTTACGTTCTCAGAGGTGTCCTTGCAGAAGCTCCTGCTCTGTCTTAGTACCGCTATCGGCTGCTTGCATGGAACCTTTACCTCTGATGCACGTAACTATTCAGGTATCTGCTCTCCACCGATAGTCAGGAGGCTTAATTGCTATTCAAATGATGCGGTTCGTACCTCACCACATCCTACAATCCTTTCTCTGCCTATGTGTGCATGTAGGATGTGGTGAGCTTGCGAACCGCATCAATCACCAAAATAGTTACCGATGCACTTCATTATCAGTCATTCATGTCTCTGTGAGCAGTGCCATAATGATCTGTCCCGGGTGGGCAAAATCCGGCCGGAGTGTAAGAGCTATCTGATACAGCTGATGTGAGTAGCTGTGATTCTCCGCCTCATCCGGCCCTCGCAGTGAGGTGGCTCCTGGGGTATCTTATGGCCCAAGATCAACCGGAGACTCCACAATGCACAGTAAATCCTCCCTTACCAGCCGCTATCCCGCCACCCGTATGCGCCGCATGCGCAGGGATGACTTCTCCCGCCGGATGATGCGTGAAAACCAACTCACCCCGGCCGACTTTATCTATCCGGTATTTGTGCTGGAGGGAGCGGGTGAGAGAGAGGCGGTCGCCTCCATGCCCGGCGTCGAGCGCTTGAGTATCGATCTGCTGGTGGCGGAGGCAAAACAGAGCCATGCTCTGGGCATTCCCGCCATGGCGCTGTTCCCGGTCACTCCCCAGTCGGCCAAATCTGAGGATGCCCGGGAGGCATTTAATCCAGACGGCCTGGCCCAGCGGGCGGTACGGGCGGTCAAGGAGGCGGTGCCTGAACTGGGGGTGATCACCGATGTTGCTCTTGATCCCTTCACCACCCACGGCCAGGATGGGCTGATCGACAGCTCCGGCTATGTGATGAACGACGCGACAGTGGAGGTGCTGACCAAGCAGGCGGCCTCCCACGCCGCCGCCGGTGCCGATATTGTCGCCCCCTCCGATATGATGGACGGCCGCATCGGTGAAGTGCGCACAATTCTCGAAGCGGAGGGGCATATACACACCCGCATTCTCGCCTATTCGGCCAAATACGCCTCCAGTTTCTACGGCCCGTTCCGTGACGCCGTCGGCTCAGCGGCCAACCTCGGCGGCGGCAATAAGTACACCTACCAGATGGATCCCGCCAACTCTGATGAGGCGCTGCGCGAGGTGGAGCTGGATCTTAATGAGGGCGCCGACATGGTGATGGTGAAGCCCGGTATGCCCTACCTCGATATCGTTCGTCGGGTGAAGGAGACCTTCGGTGTTCCCACCTTCGCCTACCAGGTGAGCGGCGAGTACGCCATGCTGATGGCCGCCGCCCAAAACGGCTGGCTCGATGAGCGGGCGGTGGTGCTGGAGTCTCTGCTCAGCTTCAAGCGGGCGGGGGCTGACGGTATTCTCACCTACTTCGCCAAACGGGCTTCTCAGTGGCTTAACGATTGACTATGTCAGCCAGGAAATAAATAGCGGCACGCGGAGAACACAGAGGAGGCGCAGAGTACGCAGAGAAAAGCCTTTATTTTCAGTGATTGATGCGGTTCGCAAGCTCACCACATCCTACATGCAAGCATAGGCAGAGAAAGGATTGTAGGATGTGGTGAGGTACGAACCGCATCATTCGAATAGCAATTAACTCTCCTGTGTATCGGTGGTGAGCAGATACCTGAATAGTTACTATTTTCAAAGGTAATCTCTGCGTACTCTGCTTCCCTTTGTGGTCTCTGCGTCCATCATGTTTTTAGGATGCTAAAGAAGAGCCACCCCATGACAGACAGATACGCCGTTATCGGCAATCCTATCGAACACAGTAAATCGCCGCTGATTCATCGTGCTTTTGCCGAGCAGACCGGTGAGGCGCTGGAGTACGCCCGCCTGCTCGGTGAGCCGGGACGTTTTGAAGAAAATGTGCGTGACTTTTTTCACCAGGGGGGATGCGGGCTTAATGTCACTGTGCCCTTCAAGGAGGAGGCGTGGCGGTTGGCGGATGAGCGCAGCGAGCGCGCTGCAACCGCCGGTGCCGTCAATACGCTGATCTTGTTGGATAGTGGGCATATCCACGGTGACAATACCGACGGCGCCGGTCTGGTGCGTGATCTCAGCGACAACCATGGCTATATCCTTAGCGGCAGCCGCATCCTGTTGTTGGGGGCGGGGGGCGCATCCAAGGGTGTGGTTCGTCCACTCCTTGAGAGTTCACCCGCACAACTGGTTATCGCCAATCGCACCCGTACCAAGGCGCTGGATCTGGCGAATGACCTTGCCACCGTGGGGGCGGTTGAGGGGTGCGGACTTGATCAGTTGGCGGGGCGGCGTTTTGACCTCATCATCAACGGTACCGCAGCAGGTCTGAAGGGAGAGGTGCCGCCGATCCCGGATGATCTTCTCGCTCCCGATGGCTGGGTTTACGACATGATGTACGGCAGTGAGCCTACCGCCTTCGTCCGCTGGGGATTGGCCCACGGCGCTGTCAGGGCGCTTGATGGGTTGGGTATGTTGGTGGAGCAGGCGGCGGAGTCCTTCTATCTATGGCGCGGTGTCAGGCCTGAGACTGGTGCGGTTATCGAGGGGCTCAGGGGGTAGCTCACTGCTTTGATTTTTATGTACCCCTAAATCCATCTTTCACTCACAGACTGTAGTGATACTATGTCTATTCAACGGCTATGGAATTAAAAAGCCAACTGGTTACTTTGGGAGAAAGTAACGCTTAAGAAGCTGCTCATACTTTCCTGACTGCTTTATATGAATGAAGGTATCTTGCCATTTCGCTATCACGTCATCAGATACATTTTTTGAGAAGGCAATGTACCCCCCTGCCTCTACCACTACCACTGGAGTCTGGTTGACTGAATTAGGACTAATATTTGCTTTCTCCAGCTTTTTTACAACAGTACTGCTTGCAGAGGGCGTGAGATTGACCCGTCCTCTCTTCAACAGCTTAAAGCAGTCCACATAGCTAGCTTTTGTCGCGAGGTTTGTAAAGCCCTTTTGTTTTAGAGTGGTATGGTGAACACCACCATTAAGTACACAGATATAGTCAACTTTCTTGGCATCCTCAAGAGTGTTTATATTTGAGGGCGAGCTCTTCATTTCATAAAGATAATCTGTTTCAACCTGCAGTGGCCCCACCCATTTAGCACTTGCTTCACGGGAGGGGGTTCTACTGACGTTGAAAAAGGCGAAGTCAGAGCTGCTCTGAACATTTTTCAAACCTCTGGCAAAAGGAACAACTGAGAACTCTCTGGGATGCCCTATGGCTATCATCAATTCTCGTACCAGTTCCAGATTAAAAGCACGCTTACCAGCGTGTTCCTTCCCTCTCAGTTCACCATTTTTATCGAGGTAGGTTTGATCTTGGAGATTGTGCGTCATAAAGGTGATATCTGATGCGGCTGAATCAAATATCAGAACAGAGGTGAAAAACAGGAAGAGGATTATTGTTCGCATAAAAGCCTCCGGAATTGGCCACGATTAACGTACATATTTAGGATTATAGATAAAAATTAAGGGTAACTGTTCAGCACTTATCGAGTCCGTGGCGGTAGCGGGGTATTTGTTCCGGAAGACGCCGTGAAAACATCCCTGGTCACTCCCGGCATCCTGCCTCCCGTGACACTAGTACATCCATGTGCGTCGAGGCTTCACTTTGACATCCATGTCAAAGAGACTTCCTCCACAAATACCTCGCTACCGCCACTCAGTGTGGAGGTCAGGCATGCCCTGAATAGTTACAAATCACCTTTACTTTTCTCAACTGGTAATCGATACTTTGTGTACGGCTATTTGCCGTATCTAGTTACAAGGCGAAGATCATGGCACACGCAACACGTAGAGAGCGCATTGAAATGCGCGTCGATGCAGATATCAAACAGCTCGCAGAACGTGCGTCGGCTGCGCTTGGCTGCGCCTCTCTGACCGAGTTCTTAACCAGCCTGATTCGCGACAACGCGCCAGAAATACTTGAACGCGAAGCATCAATACAGCTCACAAACGCCCAGTTCGACAACTTTATGACCATCTGTAACGACATTGAACAGAAACCTGGTGCTCGAATCCTGGAAGCCGCTAAGCGGCTGGATGCCGAGGGATATTAATTGGCATTTGCTGATGAATTCGTCGTAGTCGACCGAAAGCAACACGACCTGAAGAAATTTAGCTGTGGCAAGTCGGAGATGGATCAATTTCTGGCCCGGTTTGCCGTGAAAAACATGGGATTAGGTTTGAGCCGCACCTGGGTACTGCCTGTTATTGGCGATGGTTCAGAAGGTGCTAAGGTTCCTATTGCGGCTTATTACACTCTTGCCTCAGCTACCGTTACCCGAGAAGAGATCCCGACAGATAAAAACCTGCCAGGCTACCCAGTTCCTGTCGTTCTGCTGGCTCGACTTGCTGTTGCAGAAACCTATAAGGGGAAGCATCTAGGCGAAAAAACGCTCATTACTGCATTAAGGAAGGCGGTAGAACTAACTCATGGCGGCCTACCTGCCCTCGGCCTGGCTTTGGATGTCCTTGATGAAGATGCGCTTGGCTTTTATCAACATTTCGGCATATTTAAACCTTTCATGGATGAGCCCATGCGGCTATTTGCATCAATGCACATGCTAACTCAAATCTAGCAGGTGGATACTATTGCCCCGAGTTGCTTAATGTGCTGTTATCGAGGAGTTCAGGGGGTGGCAATTGACTGTCACATGCACTCAGCCGCCACGACACACTTGAGAATGCCATAGTCGTAACGCTCTTCCAGAGCGTCGAACAGCGGCTTTATCCTCCCCTCTTCACAGCTCCTTTCCAGTTCAATGGTGGCGGAGATCTCCGCGTACGATGCCTCATCCAGAGGCAGTATCTCCCGGGCATCGAGCAGCCCCGCTTCGATGGCATCTGCAAAGTGGCCATAGACGGTGGTGAGTTTGATCTCCCGGCGGCTGGCAATGGTCTCGCTATCCAGCCCCTGGAGGTGGAGGTCGAGGGTTTCGTTGACGGTGTCACTGAGTCGGTTGTTGAGCAGTTCAGGCAGTGGGTGTTCACCGATCAGGTTGAGGAATGGCTGGCCATAACTCTCCAGTTTCTTCTCTCCCACGCCGCTGATGTAGCGCATCTGTTCGAGTGAGTCGGGACGACTTTCGGCCATCTCCTGCAGGGTGCTGTCGTGGAAGATGACATAGGGCGGCACCCCCTGCTCCTGGGCGATCTCCATACGCAGGGCGCGCATGGCGTTGAACAGTGCCTGGTGGCGCAGTGGCAGTGTACCCTTTTCGCGCCTGCTCTTTTTCTCCCGTTTCTCTTTTTTCTTGCGGCTAAGTTGCCGAAGCTCCAGTGTTGTTTCGCCGCGCAACAGCGGTCGGCACTTCTCGGTCAGCTTCAGGGCGCCATGCCCTTCGGCATCGATATCGAGGTAGCCGAGGGAGATCAGCTGGCGGTAGAGGCCGCGCCACTCGACGCCATTGAGTTCGTCGCCGATGCCGTAGGTACTGAGGTGGTTGTGGCCGAAACGGTTGATGCGCTCATCCTCCTTCCCTTTCAGCACGTCGATGACGTAGTTGACACCAAACCGCTGGCCGGTGCGGTAGACACAGGAGAGCGCCTTGCGCGCAGACTCGGTGGCGTCCCAGGTCTGGGGTGGATTGAGACAGTTGTCACAGTTGCCACAGGGCTGTTCATGGTGCTCGCCAAAATAGGCAAGCAGCGCCTGGCGGCGGCAGGCGGTGATGTCGCAGAGCCCCAGCATCGCTTCCAGTTTGTGGTGGGCGACGCGCTTGAACTGCTCATCGGCATCGGTATCCTGATTGAACAGCCGGAGGGTGATTACATCCTGCAGGCCAAAGGCCATCCAGGCATTGGCGGGTTCACCGTCACGACCGGCACGGCCGGTCTCCTGGTAGTAGGCTTCGATGCTTTTGGGTAGGCTGAGATGGGCAACAAAGCGTACATCCGGCTTGTCGATACCCATGCCGAAGGCGATGGTGGCGCAGATGATCACCCCCTCTTCCCGCAGAAAACGGGCCTGGTGCAGCCGCCGGGTGTCGGCACTCAGTCCGGCGTGGTAGGGGAGTGCGTTGCGGCCCTTTTCGCACAACCAGCGGGCGGTCTCCTCCACCTTCTTGCGTGACAGGCAGTAGACGATACCCGCGTCACCGGAGTGCTCCTGGTCGAGAAAGCGCAATAGCTGCTCTCTGCCGTTGTGCCCGTCGCTGATGGTGTAGCGGATGTTGGGTCGATCGAAACTGTTGGTGAAGATGCGGGCATCCTGCAATCCCAACTGGTCGATAATCTCACGGCGGGTGCGCTGGTCTGCGGTGGCTGTCAGTGCAATACGCGGCACTGCGGGAAAGCGCTCATGCAGCACGCTCAGCCGTTGATACTCTTTACGGAAGTCGTGACCCCACTGTGAGACGCAGTGGGCCTCGTCGATGGCGAAGAGGGCGATTGGCAGGCGCTCAAGCAGTTCCAGCATCTGCCCCATCAACAGCCGCTCGGGTGCGATGTAGAGCAGTTTAAGTTGGTTGTTGAGGAGCGCCTGCTCAGTGGCGCGGCGGCTGGCGGCATCGAGGCTGGAGTTGAGGAAAGCGGCGGAGATTCCCAACTGCCGCAGGGCATCGACCTGATCTTGCATCAGTGCAATCAGGGGCGAGATAACCACGCCGACACCCTGGCGCAGCAGTGCCGGAATCTGGTAGCAGAGGGACTTTCCGCCACCGGTGGGCATCAGTGTGAGGGCATCCTCACCGGCGAGCAGTGCGCGGATGATCTCCTCTTGATTGTAGCGGAAGTCGCTGTAGCCGAAGGTCTCCCTGAGTAGTTGGCGCGCCTGTTCTATTCCCGCCATCTAACCGGCCTCGATGGGACTGGCGGATTGAATGCGATGCTTGGCGGCGATAAATGCACTGTGAGGGATGTGTATCAGCTCAGCAAGGCGGCGTATAACATGCTCTTCTACGCTATGCAGCTCCCGGTCGGCATAGGCGATCTGCCAGAGGGTCTCTATCAACAGGATCTTCTGCTCCTGGGTGTAGTGCTGATTGATCAGCCGGGTGAACTGGAAATAGTCCGTGGCGTTGGCATGCTCCGCCTGGGCAAGGTCGAGCAACTCCTCCGCCTCGC
>JBEVXT010000651.1:9314-16818 GCA_040505955.1 Sedimenticola sp.
GTGTCCCAGTTGTGGGTCAGTTCAAGCACGGTGTTCTCTGACTCCTCGCCATAACCGAGAAAAGTGTTGGTGAACCGGCCTTCGGGATACTCCTTTTGTTGCAGCAGGGTCATTCCCAGCACATCTCTATAGAAGTCGATTGAGCGCTGGAGATCACCGACCCGCAACATAGTGTGGAGTAGACGCATATTTGGTTACCGTTATTTTTCAGCCAGTCGTGGTGTCAGTTCGTGCATGATTATCGGTTGGTGAAAGGCGTAGTAAGGGCGGGATGCCTTGCGTGCCTGCTCCATTGGTTCGGCACGGGCATGGATTGCGGAGGTGGCATTTTCACGCTGCTCATTTTCAAGAGTATCGAGCCAGCTGTCGATATCGATGTGCATGCGGCTGCCGGAGCGGTTGCTGTTGACGGCGTGCTGTAGCAGGGAGCCAAGCTTCCGTTCCCCGACAATCGTCTCCAGTTCCACCATCAGCTGGTAGGATTCACCATAAAACGGGTCGCCACCTCGTTTGAAGTGCTTCTCCCACCGACTCCAGTCAAGCCCTTCGCTGGCCAGCAATTTGGTGGCGAAGAGGGTGTTTAGCCCTTCAACGTAGACATCGTAGAGATGGGGGTTGTGCAGGTGGGCGATCTCATGGGCCAGCTGTCCGTGAAAGGCGATGCTGCCAGGCTTGCGTGAGAGAAAAATGGTGAAAGCGCCCTGCTCTCCATTTCTTAAGGAGGTGCCGGTAAATCCTTTCGGGAGTTTTGAGTTTGCATCGGTCGGTTGACTGATGCGCAAATCAACCTCGCTGGCGGTGATCTCAGGTTGACCAAACAGGGTGGTGGAGAAGGCAATTCCATGCTCGACAAAGGCGGCAACCCAGGGAAGTTCGATGGCTGGGTAGTGCTGGTGGTTTCTGGCGAAGCCACCAGCTTGGGCGAAAAAGGAGAGCGGCAACAGTACGATCAATAGCACACAAGCGGTGTTGGCTCTGGCATGGATGGTCACTGTTGTTCTCCCCCGGCATACAGGGGGAGAGCCGGTTTCCCGGCTCCGAACTTATTCTCCCCCGATAAGAGGCCGCCGGTTTTTATTGGTAGGCGGCCAATGGTTCTGAATTAATGCTTTCAGTTATTTGTTAAGTAAGAAAGTAACCAATTCGAAGGGGACCGGCAACTGTAAATTTGATGGGAAAAGAGTTTATATCTCGCAGGAGTGTGATCCAGCTCCCGGCTTGGGATATTGCCCGGCATTCGGGCGGCAGATGGACAGCCCCGCTCTGCTGCTCGCCTCTCACCCCTCCTTTTCAGCAGCCAATCAGGTGCTCTCTGAGAAGCCGAAATCGTGGAGAATACTGAACATGGCGGGCACCACCAGCAGTACCAGAAGCGTTGTAGCAAGAAGTCCGAAGACGATGCTGGTGGCGAGGGGAATCAGTACCTGGGCCTGCACTCTTCTCCATTAGCAGTGGCGTCAGTCCCGCCATGGGGATTACGGCCATCACCACCAGAGGCTCGATATAACTGCGGAACTGAAAACTGAGGAGGATAAAGATGCCGGCCATCGTCAAAAGCTCTGATCCCTGCAAATGCTGCTGGCACTGCAGGTACTATATCCGGCCAGCAACAACATTCATGCTCGATGGGCCGTGTTGGTACCATTGAACGAGAGCCAGGGCAGTACTTCGGTATTGATCAGGAGGATCCTGGTGATAAACGAGTGGCACCGGTTGATTACTGCGAGCGGCTTGAGATTGATCCACCACCGATGGTCACACCATAATGACCTTTAACCATACGGATAACCCGGTGTGTTAGGCGATAGCGGGGTGCCGTATCAAACCAAGATACAGTTGCTACAGGATCAGCCTCTTCTCATAAACATGGACAATCCTCGATCCATCCCAGACATAGGAAAGGTGCGGGCCCTGGCGGGGGATAGTAACGGCAGGCGGGCGAAGGGCGGCAATGCACTCACCTCCAGGATACCTAACAGACCGGTAAACGATCCCCCAGGAATTCACTTTCATCATATCCCTGCTAAAGGCCTGGGTAACTGAATAGGTACCCGTATCTGGATCATGTAATTCATCATGGTCGATACGGATGTCATGCATGGGTTGGGCTACTTCACCAACATAGGTTCGCATTTCAATCTCACCGGGTTCTTCCTTGGTATAGCCAAGGAATCGCTCCCTGTGAAACTTAGTCTCTGCAATCGCAGTCTCCAATGAGTCACCTGCGTAATAGACGCCAAAACTTCCATCAGTGAACCGGCTCGCCAAACCAACATGGCTAAACGCCGCCATCACAGGGGAAGATCCCGGACCACACCCCCGATCCTCCGGTGCTACAAGGGCAATATCACCAGCCTCATCACGCAGCCGATTATTGGTGAGACCCTCGATAAAAAACAGTTCCTCCATCAGCTCTGGACCTACTAGGGTCTCGAAAAAGTTAATCGGTGGATATTCAGAGGAGATAATACGGTATTGGTGCTCCCACTCAGGTAAAGCTAGATCCTCCATCTAAATCAAAGGCCCCGCTGCGCATCGAGGTAGCGACGCACATCAGCCAAATCCACCAAACTACCACCCAGCATCCGGTCCAGAGCGGATTGCCCGTGGAACAAAATTGCAGTATTGGGCTTTTTCACCCACTCATCAGCAGCTCGTGCTGAAGGTAGAAGAATATTCAACGCCTTGTAGATACCCAGAAGATAACTGATTCGATCAAGCACATCTCGCCCCAGGCGAGGAGCAGTCCCCTCCGCCTTCCACTTAAAAAAGGTCGATGCCGGCGGGCTACCCATCAAAGTGCGTTCCTGAGTTGCAGTCAGACCCCAGCGCTCCGAGAGATTGAAGAACCCCTGCAGGGCAGCACTTGATACTCGCCGAGGATCGTATGCCGGTGGTGATTCAACTAGAATACTCATACTCATTACTCCATATATAGAGTTAACTGTTAACGTAATACAAATATAGACAAATAGTTTTAGTTTTTCAAGGTCTGCTCAACCCAGTGCCACAAATATCTTTCCCTAATATGACCATTTTCGGGAAAGTTACAAAAGCCGACCCCACCCCAAGAGGGACAGCCCCGCTCTGGTGCTCGCCTCTCACCCCTCCTTTTCAGCAGCCAAGCGGGCGCTCTCTGAGAAGCCGAAATCGTGAAGGATGCTGAACATGGCGGGCACCACCAGCAGCACCAGAACCGTTGTGGTAAGGAGTCCGAAGACAATACTGGTGGCGAGGGGAATCAGCACCTGGGCCTGCATACTCTTCTCCATTAGCAGTGGCGTCAGGCCGGCAATGGTGGTGATGGAGGTGAGCAGTACCGCACGGAAACGTTCGCGACTGGCAAGTTTTGCCGCTTCGACGGTGCTATGCCCCTCCCGCACCCGCAGCTTGAGGAACTCCACCAGCAGGATCGAGTCGTTGACAACGATACCGGCAAGGGAGGTAAAGCCGATGATGCTGGGCATGGTGAAGTCGAGCCCCATCAGCAGATGTCCCCAGATAACGCCGATCAACGCCATGGGAATTATCATCATGACTACCAGCGGTTCGATATAGCTGCGGAACTGGAAGCTGAGAAGGATAAAGATGCCGATCAGGCCGATGCCAAAGCTGCGTAGCATGGAGCTGCCGGTCTTCGCCGTCTGCTTCGACTGTCCCTCGATACTGGTTTTGACCGTCGGGTAGCGCTCCAGCAGCTTTGGCAGGAAGTTGTCCCGTGTGTGATCAACAACCTCTTTGGCATTGGCGATGCGGGTATCGACATCACCGGTGATGGTGACGGTACGGATGCCGTTGATACGCTGGATACGGGAGAAACCACGATCATGCTCAATCAGGGCGACAGCACTGAGGGGGATCTGGTCGCCCTTGGCGGTGGTGATTCGGAAGGTCTCGATGTCGGTCAGGGTGGAGCGGTCCACCGCAGCCAGCTGAACATCGACCTCATAGGACTCCGGCCCCACCTGGATCTCGTTGGCGGTGGTGCCGTAGAAGGCGGCGCGCAGTTGATTGGCAATGGTGGAGGCGTCCAGCCCCAGGGCCAGCGCTCCGTCACGCAGCTTCAGGCGCAGCTCCGGTTTGCCGGGTCGCAGATTATCGGAGAGATTGAAGGTGCCGCGATAGCGGGAGAGCCACTCCTGCAGTTCCAGTGAAGCCTGTTTGAGCTGATCAAGATCGGGGCCGGTAAGACGGATCTCCATGTCGAGACCGCCGGGACCCATGGTTGGCTCCTTGAAGTTGAGAGCGACCAGGTCGGGGATCTCACCACTGAGGGTACGCCAGCGGTTAATGATCTCGTCGAGGCTACCGCTACGCTCTTCTGCAGTGAGCAGATCGATAGTTACCGTGGCGAGGTGCGGCCCCGATTCATTAGCATCGGCATTGCTGTTGAAGCGTGCCTGAATATTGCGCACCAGGCGCTTGCTGTCTGCCTGCTGTGGAGTGAACTCATCATCCACCTGCCCCATGGCACGGCTGACCCGCTCCACCACGGCTTCGGTACGAGAGAGTGGGGTCCCCTGAGGTAGTAGGATACGTGCCTCAATGATGTCACCTTCGATGTCGGGGAAGGATTGGAATTTTAGTTTTCCTCCCACCAGCATGCCGATACTCAAGAGGAAGAGGGCGATGACCAGGCCGATAAACCAGTAGCGGTTGTGGACGGCAAAATCGACCATATGGCCAAGGGTGTTGTCGCGAAAATTCATCAGCTGCCGATCAAAGCCCTGGCGGAAGCGGCTCTGCTTGTTTTCCTGGTGTTTGAGGGAGTGGGCCAGGTGATGGGGGAGGATCATGAACGCTTCTATCAGGCTCACCGATATCACCAGCAGCAGCACCATGGGGATAAACTGCAGCACTTTGCCCATGTGACCGGAGAGAAAGGCGAGGGGGCCAAACACCGAGACGGTGGTAAGGAAGGAGGCGATGACCCCGGGTGAAACCTGTTTTGTGCCGTCGATAGCTGCTTCCATAGCGCTCTTACCGCGACGTAGATGGGTGGCGATGTTCTCGGCGATGACGATGGCGTCATCCATCAACAGACCGATGGCAATCAGCAGCGCCACCATGGTGATCATGTTGATGGTCAGGCCGAGCAGGCTCATAAAGAAGAGGGCGCCGAGGAAGGAGACCGGCAGGCCCATGGCGACCCAGAAAGCGAAGCGCGCCTGGAAGAAGAGCGCCATCACCAGAAACACCAGTACCAGTCCCTGGCCGCCGTTTCTCAGCAACAGGCTGAGGCGATCCTGGACGATGGAGGAGCGATCCTGGGTGATGATGAACTCCACCCCATTAGGGGCGGTGGGGCGCAGGTCACTCTCCAGGAAACGGTTGACCCCGGCCATCACTTTGAGGGTGTCCTGCTGCTTGTTCTTGATCAGCTGCAAGACGGCGGCACGCTCGCCGTTGAAGAGAATCTTCTCCTCATCGAGCTGAAAACGGTCACTGATCTCAGCAATGCTGCCGAGACGAATTTCGGCCCCGGAGTCGGCGCTGACCACCACCAGATCAGCCAGCTCATCGGCACTGCGGCGAAGGTCGGTGAAGCGGATCAAAAGATCACGGTCGGCGGTCTCCAGGGAGCCCGCCGGCAGGTCGATGCCCTGGCGACGGATGGTGTTGGCGATATCCGACATACTGAGACCGTACTGTCGCAGTGCCCGGGCCGGCACTTCAATATGCAGTTGGTGGTCGGAGAAGCCGTTGACGTCTACCTGAGCTACCAGTCGCTTCTCCAGCAGTCGCCGCTTTACCTGCTCGGCATAGGCTTTGAGGTCGCTGGTCGACATCGGGCCGGTGATGGCGATGGCCACCACTTTGTCGGTGCGCCCCAGCTCTTTGATCACCGGCAGCTCACTCTCCGTAGGGAGATTGCTGATCGCATCAACCTCAGACTTGATGTCATCACTGAAGGTGGCGAGGTCGCCGCCCTCCTCCATCTCCACCACCGAGAGGGCAACACCCTCGCGCCCCTCACAGCTCATCTCCGCCACATTCTCTATGCCGTCCACCGCCTCTTCCAGACGCTGGCATATCGCCTCTTCAACCTCCTCAGCACTGGCGCCGGGGTAGGGGATGGTGATCTGCAGCTGCTGGGCGGCAAAATCGGGAAAAGTTTCGCGCTGCAGATCGGGCAGGGCAGAGAGTCCAAGCACTGCCAGAAAGAGCAGCAGCAGGTTGCCAGCGGTGGGGTGGCGGGCAAAGAAGCTGATCATTGGGTATCACCTCCGCCTGTGAGGCGGGTGAGGCGCTGCAGGGCCTGATCGTCAACCTGTGGTTTAAGCAGCATGCCGTCAATGGCGGGAGTCAGATCCGAGATGACCAGCTGTTCACCCGCTGCCAGCGGAGCGGAGATAACGGCGTATTCAGGTTGTAGCAGAGTGATCTGGACAAGTTTTTTTCGCAGGCGGTTCTCCCCGTCGGCAATAAGAATATGGCCATCATGAAGGGCCGAGCGAGGCACCACCGGGCTGCCGGGCCTGGGCTTGCCGGTGAGAGTGACTTCAACAAAAAGCCCCTTGATAAGTGGCGGGCGACTGCCCGGCAGCACTTGACTGTAGGGTTCATCGACCTCGACGATGACACCGATAGTGCGGGTCTTGGGATCTAGAGTGTCACTGAAGCGGGCGAATCGGGCGTCCCAGGTGGCGGAGAGCGCCCCCTCCTGAAGCTGTATCCTTGCACTGATTCCCATCCTCTCCCGAGTGGGCATCTCACCCCGGTTGAGAATATTGACAGTCGTGCCATGGGGAATCAGGTGGCTCATCTGCTCGATAGGGATCTGGGTCTCGATCTCTGCGCGGGCCATGCCGTCCACCCGGGCCAGCACTTCGCCTTCGCGGATGTAGCGTTCCTGCTCGACATTGACCTCGGCGATGCGGCCGGTGAAGGGGAGGCGGATCTCGGTGTTGGCCAGATTGCGCTTGGCGGCGGCCAGCGTCGCCTGATGGCGGGCCAGCTGGGCTTGAAGCAGCGCCTTTTGGCTCGGTATCAGGTTGAGGATGTTCTTCTGTGCCTGGACGCTCTGCTGCTGACCCAGCAGGCTACGCTCCTGGCTCTCCAGATCTGAGCGACTGACACTCCCCTTGCCCACCAGCTGGCGTTTACGCTGAAGTTCCTTATTGTTGAGCGCAAGGGCTGCCTCTTCGATCTTCAGGGAAGCGCGACTGTTGGCTGCCCGGGCATCCTGTTCACTCAGTTGGGCGCGTGTCGCCTGGATATCAGCCTCCGCCTGGGCGATGGCCAGTTCGTAATCAGTTGGATCTATACGCAGAATCAGTGTGTCGGCTTCAAGTATCGAGCCTTTCTGCAGCCGTGGATGCTTCTCTATGATCTTCCCTTTCACCTGGGCTACCGCCTGCCAGTTACGGCTTGGCCGCACTGTACCGTGCCCTTTCGCCTTCGGCACCACCGCCAGTGTCGGCGGTGTGATCACCCTGACCAGCCGCGCCTTCTCCTGCAGAGGCTCCTGCACCGGCTCCATCTTATTCTTCTTGAGAAAGGC
>JBEVXT010000652.1:0-13389 GCA_040505955.1 Sedimenticola sp.
TCAATCAGTCCAAGGAGTCACCCATGAACCCTGAAAAGGTTGTCTTCGGCTTTTTTATCGTCCTCGCTCTGACGCTTAACTTCGGCTTCTTTGTCGGTGAGATCGACAATTCAGCCCACCACCATGTCTATGAGCTGTTTGCCGTGGTGGTGATCAATCTGGTGGCGACCATTCTCAAATTTGGTGATCGCACCCAGATGGGGGCGGTGCTTCTGGCCACCAGCCTGGTGGCGGTGCTGCAACTGCTGGCGGCTGCGGTGGTGTGGGGGGTGGCGGAGCATGTATCAAACACGGGTATGACGCCGGTGGTGATGGCCAGTATCGTCTCACTCTCCGGTGGCGCCATGCTGGCCAATGTGGTGTCGGTGGTGCTGCTGGTGATTGAGACCGTTATGTTGCGGCGTTGAACATAACCACCACCGGTTAAGCGATGAACATCGTCTATCTTATCCTGCGGCGTATGCGCCGCCCCCTGCTGACCCTGATACTGGTCTATGCAGTTGCCGTGCTGGGTTTGGTACTGATACCCGGCCAGGATGACAGCGGCAATCTGTGGCATATGGATTTTTTCCACGCCTTCTACTTTGTCAGCTTTATGTCCACCACTATCGGTTTTGGTGAGATCCCCTATGCTTTTACCGGTGGTCAGAGAATGTGGGTCACCTTCACCCTCTACTGCACGGTGGTGGCGTGGATCTACGCTATCGGCAATCTACTTACTCTGGTGCAGAACCAGACCTTCCAGCAGGCGGTGCGGGAGAATCTCTTTGCCCGTCGTATCCGCCGTCTGCCGGAGCCCTTCTACCTTGTCTGCGGCTACGGTGAGACCGGCAGTGAACTGGTAAGGGCGCTGACCAACCGTGACCGCCATGCGGTGGTGATCGATATCGATTCGGATAGGGTGAATCTGCTGCAACTGGAAAATCTGCGTCAGCATGTGCCGGGGCTTCATGCCGATGCCTCACTTCCCGCACATCTTCTGGAGGCGGGGCTGAAACACCCTCTCTGTGAGGGGGTGGTGGCGCTGACCAATGTCGGTGAGGTCAATCTCAAGGTGGCGATCACCAGCAAGCTGCTGCACCCGGAGATCAAGGTGATCTGCCGCGCCGAGTCTCGTGATATCGAAGATAATATGGCCTCCTTCGGCACCGACTACATCATTGATCCCTTCGACACCTTTGCCAACCATCTGGCGACTGCGCTTCAAGCGCCGGGGTTGTACCTCCTTCATGAGTGGCTGTCGGGGATGAATGAGGCGCCGTTGCGGGAGCCGATCTACCCACCCCAGGAGGGGCACTGGATTATCTGTGGTTTTGGCCGTTTTGGTAAAGCGGTTTATCGCCGCCTTAAAGGGGAGGGCATTGAGCCGGTGGTGGTAGAGCTGAACCCTGAGACCGTTGGCGCCCCTGAGGGGGTTATCCACGGCAGGGGAACCGAGGCCCTAACCCTGGAGGAGGCGGGTATCGCTCAGGCGGTGGGCTTGGTGGCGGGCACCGATGATGATGCCAACAACCTCTCCATTATCATGACCGCTAGAGAGCTGCGTTCGGATCTGTTTGTTGTGGCTCGACAGAACCTACTGGACAACCACTCGATTGTTCAGGCGGTAGGTGCAGACATGGTAATGCACTCCAGCTCAATTATCGCCAATAAAGTGCGGGTGCTGCTGGGAACCCCTCTACTGCATGAGTTTGTCAGCCTGTCGCTGTATGAGAGTGATGAATGGGCCTGTCAGTTGATCAGTTGTATCACCGCTCTGGTTGAAAGCCGTGTGCCAGCGGTGTGGGAGGTGGAGATATCACCTGAAGAGGCACAGGCGGTCTGTCATGCCGTCGGGCAGGGCCAGCCGGTGGCGTTGCTCTCTCTTATCCTGGATCCGGCGGATCGTGGAAAAAGGCTCCCCTCGATACCCCTGCTGATTAAGCGTGACGGAGGCACTACCATGTTGCCGGAAGATGATTTCCCGGTGAAGTCGGGGGATCGCCTGCTCTTTTGCGGCCGTGACTCGGCGCGACGCCGGATGGAGTGGGCTCTGCAGAACGAGCACGCTCTCAGCTATATCATGACCGGAGAGGAGCGAGCCCAGGGGTGGGCATGGCGTATGTTTCGCAAGAGTTGAGAAAGCGGGTTATTCTTCAGCCCATCTGTATCAGATATCGATTAAATGAGAAGTCTATGCATAGATTACTTGAAAAACTGAAAAAAGATCACCTCAATATGGTGAAGATTCTCAACCTGCTGTCTCTGCAACTGGATCAGTTTTTTGCCGGTGAAGAGTCGGACTTTGATCTCAAGATCGAGTTGCTGGAGTATCTGGAGGTGTATGCCGAGTGCGAGCACCACCCTTTGGAGGATCGGCTGTATGAAGCAGCAAAGGTTCGAATGGGAGGTGAACATGAGCTGTTCGAACGCCTACGCAGCCAGCACGAGGTTCTCGGTCAGTTGACCAAGAAGTTTCGTTATTCACTGGAGTACATTATGCACGACGGGGTGATGCCAAGGGATGAGTTGGAGACCCAGGGACGTGAGTTTGTTGCGTTGCAGCGACAACATCTCTCGCTGGAGGAGCAGGAAGCGTTTCCACTGCTTGACCAGGTAATGACTCCCGGGGACTGGGAGCAGGTAGCTGCAGAGGCATCGCAGCACCAAGACCCTGTGTTTGATGCACCTGACAGGATTCGCTTTCAGTTGTTGGTGGACTATCTGGAGCCGAAGTAGGAGTCAATAGCGCTACAGCGGTTGAAAAATTTCAGATTTTCCACCGCTGGAAATAGATTGTTGGCAGGCTGTTTTTTAAGGAAAATAGTAAAATAAACAGATACTAATGGAGCTTTATCTTTTCTTATCGGGGGGGTATTGTCTATTTGCCACAAGGTGGCAGCCGCAGTCTGAAGAGAAGAAATAACTGACTCTGCACAATAATCCTGAAAACCATGACGATGGGGATAAAGTTGTATTTGTAGGAGCGAACTTGTTTGCGATTGACTCCGATGTGTGTTCTTCGTGAACAAGTTCGCTTCTATGATCGACTTCAGGATTATTGTACAGAGCCACTGAATAATAATAATTCAATCGCAGGCGTGGTAACTCTTCAATTTTTGTAACTATTCAGGTGATTGATGCGGTTCGCAAGCTCACCACATCCTACATGCACACATAGGCAGAGAAAGGATTGTAGGATGTGGTGAGGTACGAACCGCATCATTTGAATAGCAATTAACCCTCCTGACTATCGGTGGAGAGCAGGTACCTGAATAGTTACCAATTTTTTAAATCAACATAGATAATTCCGATGGAGGAGTAGTGTATGGCGCATGTGGTCATATTAGGTGCGGGTACCGGAGGTATGCCTTGTGCGTACGAACTGCGGGCAACACTCGGCAGTGAGCATGAGATCACCATGATCAACGAGCGGCAGGAGTTTCAGTTTACTCCTTCCAATCCCTGGGTGGCTGTGGGTTGGCGCGACCGTTCCAGTGTCACCTTTGAAATCCGTCCACACCTGGAGCGCAAGGGGATAAATTTTATCGCCAAGCGCTGTGACAAGATCGATGCCAAAGCCAATACACTGGAGTTGGAGGGCGGAGAGGTGGTCAGCTATGACTACCTGGTGATCGCAACCGGTCCCAAGCTCTTTTTTGAAGAGGTGGAAGGTGCCGGCCCGGATGCGGGTAACACCGAGTCGATCTGTACCGTAGATCATGCCCTGACCGCCTATGATTCATACAAGGAGCTGCTTGAAGACCCCGGCCATGTGATCATTGGCGCCATGCCGTTTGCCAGCTGCTTCGGTCCCGCTTACGAATTCGCCTTCATCATGGATACCGATCTGCGCAAGCGGAAGATGCGGGACAAGGTGCCGATGACCTTTGTTACCTCCGAACCCTACATCGGTCACCTTGGTCTGGGCGGCGTCGGCGACTCCAAGGGGTTTCTCGAATCAGATATGCGCGCCCACCACATGAAATGGATCACTAATGCCAAGGTGATCAGGGTGGAGCCGGGAAAAATGGTTGTCGAAGAGTTCGATGACAGCGGTCACCTGATGAAAGAGCATCAGCTTGAGTTCAAGTACTCGATGATGCTGCCCGCCTTCAAAGGTGTGGATGCGGTGGCCAACGTCGAGGGGTTGTGTAATCCCCGAGGTTTCGTTTTTGTCGACAGCCACCAGCGGAATCCGACTCACCCCACCATCTACTCGGCCGGTGTCTGTATCGCCATTCCTCCGGTAGAGGCAACCGCAGTGCCCACCGGGGCGCCAAAAACAGGCTATATGATCGAGTCGATGGTGACCGCCATTGTTCACAATATCGCCGACGAACTTGCAGACCGCGAACTCTCCACCACTGCCACCTGGAATGCCATCTGTCTGGCCGATATGGGCGACACCGGCGCCGCCTTTGTCGCCCTGCCGCAGATTCCACCGCGCAACGTCGCCTGGTTCAAGAAAGGCAAGTGGGTACACATGGCGAAGATCGCCTTCGAGAAGTATTTCATCCGCAAGATGAAGAAGGGTACCACCGAGCCGATCTATGAGAAGTACATCCTCAAGATGTTGGGTATCGGCAAGTTGAAGTAAGACGTTTTGTAACTATTCAACTCACCTCCTGAAATCCACCGTTTCTGAGTTACAAAATAATCATTTGCACACACACATTTTGTGCCTTTTTATCCTTAAACAGGCTCTGTACCAAAATCCTGAAAACCACAGTTATGGTGGAACCGAGGTGTTGTAGGAGCGAACTTGTTCGCGATGGACTACGAAACCTGCTCTTCGCGAACAAGTTCGCTCCTACACCTGAGTTCCAGACTACCGTGCTGAATAGTTACTACGCTTTGTCGGTAGCTAAAGAAAACCCGGTCGGTGGCTGGGTTTTTTATTGACTGTAACTATGCCAAACCCCCTTGTATCTAATCAGCACAATAATCCTGGATTCCGCAGTTGACCGCTCCAATCTGGTAACTTCTCATTAAGTCCGTGCAGCGGGGGTGCAGTGACACCCTTTCAGAATTACTGTGCATAGCCAGTTTATAGACTGAAAATGATGTGAGAAAGTGAATACTGGATTCGACCGGTTCACATGTTGGCACAAGGAGGTTCAGATTATCTACCGGATGCAATAGAATGAACCTGGTCGGAGTGGTTGCATCAGAGCGGATGGAGCCGGAAGCAGAGAAACAATAGCGCAAACAGGTTGTCATCCCCCCTCTCATTGGGTGTGATAACAGAGAACCTGATATTGGAGGAGGCTTGGTAGTGGAACCCCTATTTAAGGTCAGGTATACCGGTAGACTGCTTGCCGGTGCCGGTAGAGAACAGGTAGTCACAGCATTCAGCAGGCGCTTCTCCATTCCTGCTGAGAAGGTATGGTCGCTGATGGCAAGCGGTAAGGCAGTTACGCTCAAGAAAGGGCTGAGCCTGGAGAAAGCCAAGCGTTATCGCGACGCGGTTGAAGAGCTGCTTATGGAGGTGGAGTTGGTACCGATGGAATCCTCTTCCTCAACTGCCGCAGGGAGCGGCAACGGCAATGGGCTTGCCGAAAGACTCCAGCAGGCGGCTGATGGTTTGTCACTGGAGCCGATAGATGAGCCAGAGAGCGGGGAAACCGGCGGGATAAGTGGTGGGAATGGTGCTGCTAGAGCGGCTGCCTGCCCCAAGTGCGGTTCTGATGCAATCCATGAAGGTAGTTGTCAGGCGTGCGGGATCATTATTGCCAAGCACCTGTCGATGCAGGCTCACAACGCAGAGAGCGATTCAGGTGCCGATAACCATGGTAGCCAAGCCAACCCCTATGCAGTTCCCCAATCCGGTCTTATTCCAGAGGCTGAAATGGGTGATTTCAGAGAACCCGTCCCACGGCCTGTGGGACAGGGCTGGAAGTGGCTCTCCAGGGGCTATTGGCACTTCCGGCAAAATCCGTTTGCCTGGATTGGGGCTATTTTGGTTTGGATGATCGCCTCTATCGTTCTCAGCGCCATTCCTGTGATCGGTGCGATTGGCTCCATTGCGCTCTCTCTCCTCTCACCTGTCATTGTCGCTGGCTTTATTCTTGGCGCCCAGGCACAGGAGCAGGGTGAAGATTTTCGTGTGGCTCATCTGCTGGCGGGCTTCTCCTGTAACGTCAAGCAGCTGCTTCTGGTGGGGCTGCTCTACATAGTCGGTATGGTGGTGATTATTATCGCCATGGCATCGATGATGGGCGGACTCTTTATGCTTAATGCCGAGGCGGTGAACCAGGGTGCCGCACCGGCTGCGGGTACTATTGTAGTTGCCATCCTGGCTGCCATGGCCATTATCATTCCTCTGATGATGGCGTACTGGTTTGCGCCGGCACTGATTGCGCTCGAAGATATGTCGGCGATTGCAGCCATGAAGTTGAGCTTTATCGGCTGCGTGAGAAATATTCTGCCGTTTCTGCTTTATGGTGTGATTACACTCATCTTTTTTATTATCGGAGCCATTCCCGCCGGTCTTGGTCTGCTTGTGGTTATTCCGGTTGTGAGCGCCTCGATCTACACCTCATACAGGGATATCTACTACTGCTGATGATAGATTTCGCCAAAGGGATGAGGCATTTTTTCGGTTCAAGTCAAAGTGGGCGGAGTTCAGTTGGCGCTTCCGGATAACAGGATGCTGGATACAGCACGCCAATATGAGACACCGGAGGGCATCGATCTTGAGATGCGCATCGCAGGCCCAGTGGTGAGGGCCTGTGCCTGGGCCATCGATCTCTTTATTCGCCTTGGACTCTATGGGGTGATCTCAATCCTCTTTGCCTTCTTTGGCGGTGTCGGTTTCGCATTTATCCTTATCGGTATCTTTCTTGTCGAGTGGTTCTACCCGGTAGTTTTCGAGCTACGTACGGGAGCCACGCCAGGTAAAAAGGCGATGGGAATTCTGGTGGTGCACGATAACGGTACGCCGGTCTCTCTCTCTTCCTCGCTGATTCGCAATCTTCTCAGAGCAGCCGACTTTTTCCCCTTTCTCTACGGTTTTGGCCTGCTTGCCATGCTCTTCAATAATGAATTCAAACGGCTTGGCGATATGGCGGCGGGCACGCTGGTGGTCTATGACGATAAGCCGATTGAGCGGATGGAACTGCCGCCCCAGGAGCCGCTACGGCCACCGGCGGGTTTGAACGGTGATGAGCAGCATACGCTGCTGGCGTTTGCCGAACGCAGCGCCCTTCTATCCGAAGATCGAAAGGCTGAGCTTGCCGATATCCTCTCGAATCTAACCGAACGTCAGGGGCAATCCGGGGTGAAGAGACTTCATGCCTATGCCAACTGGTTAGCTGGCGGGCGGGAGCACTAGATGCGACAACAGAGTTTCGAGCATCAGTACGGTGACCAGTGGCAGACGCTGAAGGAGCTGCTGGATGAGTTGGCATTGCCCAGACGCAAACGTCGCGCAGCCACCGACCAGCTGGAGCAGCTGCCCCGCCTCTACCGGCAGGTATGCAACCACTACGCTCTTGCACGCAGTCGCCACTACAGCCCGGCGTTGGTGGATCAGCTCCATGATCTGGTACTGCGCGGACACCGTCGTCTCTATCGTCGGCGCGGTGCCGGGTTATGGCGTCTGCTCTCCTTTATCGCCGCTGGTTTCCCGCTGGCGCTGCGGCGCAATGCACGCTATTTTTGGCTGGCGACAGCGCTTTTTCTGCTGCCCGGGCTTCTTGCTGGCGGTTACTGCTACTCTAATCCGGATGTTGTATACAGCATCCTCGACAGCTCCCAGGTGGCCGCTATGGAGTCGATGTACGACCCGGCGAACCGTAAGCCGGGGCGAGAGATGGAGCGCAGCTCAGAGACCGACTTTGTCATGTTCGGTGTCTACATCTCCAACAATATCGGCATCGGCTTCCGCACCTTTGCCGGTGGTGTGCTCTATGGTGTGGGCACCCTGTTTCTGCTGCTATTCAACGGTGTGGTGATCGGCGCCGTAGCGGGGCATCTTACCCGGGTCGGCTATCAGGACACCTTCTGGCCCTTTGTCAGCGGCCATGGATCATTCGAGCTGACCGCGATCGTCATCTGCGGCGCTGCCGGGCTGATGCTCGCTCACGCCCTTATCGCCCCCGGCCAGCTTACCCGTCTTGGCGCACTCAAGGTGCGTGCTGCCGATGCCTTGAAGCTGGTTATGGGTGCGGCGTTGATGCTGGTGGTGGCGGCGTTTATCGAAGCTTTCTGGTCATCCGGCAGTGTCGCTATTGCGGTTAAGTATACGGTGGCTGCCCTGCTGTGGCTGATCGTCGTGCTCTATCTCGGTTTTGCCGGTTCAGGTGCCGACCGGAGAAGTGATGGATCTTAACAAGATGACCGTCACCATCCGTCCGCGTAACGCCTGGGAGGGCATCGACCTCGGCTTTGCCATGGCGCGCCACTGGCTGCGGCCGCTGTGGATACTCTGGTTGGGATTGGCGCTGCCGGTCTATCTGCTGGCGGCGCTGCTGCTGTCAGACTACCCCTGGGGGGTGATCTTGCTGGTCTGGTGGTTCAAGCCGCTGTATGAGCCGGTGCTGCTTTTCTGGTTGAGCCGGAGGCTGTTCGGCGAAGCGCCCGGGATAGGGGAGGTGCTGCGCCGCACTCTGAGTATCGTTCGACCACAACTGTTTGCCAACCTTACCTGGCGCCGCTTTAACCCTAACCGTTCATTCAACATGCCGGTGGCGGTATTGGAACAGCTCAAGGGCAAAGAGCGGAAACAGCGTATCGCGGTGCTGGGTCGGGGGCAGCATGCCGGCACCTGGTTGACCATTGTCGGTATCCATTTTGAAACCCTGCTCGAACTCTCCTTTATGGTACTGCTGATAGTGATGCTGCCGGAGGAGCTGCGGTGGGTGGATATGGAGAGTTTTATCTTGACTCCCGGATCGCTGGAGGAGTGGCTGCAACATATCGGCAGCCTGCTTGCCATGTCCCTGATCGCTCCTTTCTATGTGGCGGGCGGCTTTGCCCTCTACCTGACGCGACGCAGTGAACTGGAAGCGTGGGATATCGAGATTAACTTTCGCCGCCTGAAAGCCAGGCAAAAAACGCCAAGATTGATACCGATGGCGATGGTGATGTTGGCTTCCCTGCTTCTGCTATCGCCCCTGTCGGAGGTTGAGGCGGCAGAGATGAGCCATGAAGAGGCGAAAGTGCTGATCACAGAGGTGCTGGAGCAGGAGGCGTTCGGTAAGCTGGAGAGCGAGGGTTACTGGAAATATATCAGCAAGGAAGAGTTGGACGAACAGGACATCAACGGTCTGTTATGGCTGATCGAGCGGATTATCGATCTCTTTTCCGGCTTCACCAAGGGTTTTGCCGCCGTAGGTGAGTTGCTGATGTGGATCGCCGCCGGTCTGGCGATAGCGCTGCTACTCTACATGGTGGCAAAAAACCGGGATTGGTTTGCATTGGGCGGAGTGACGGCGAAAAGGCGTAAAAAGCAGGCGGCTGTCTCCCTGTTTGGTCTTGAAGTGGCTCCGGAAAGTCTGCCGGATGATCTACCGGTAGCCATTGAACAACTCCTCGGCATAGGGGATTTGCGCGGGGCGATGAGCCTGCTCTACAGAGGTGCGCTGGTAAAGTTAATTCATCAGGATCAGCTGGAAATACCCGACAGTGCGACAGAGGGGGAGTGCCTGCAGCAGGTGGTTGTCACCCGGCCGGAGGATGAGGCTGCTCTTTTTCAGCGGCTGACATGGCATTGGATTGCACTGGCCTATGGCCATGAAACCCCTTCAGCCGAATTGGTGGCGGGGCTGAGTCGGGAGTGGAGCGTGCTGATTGGGCACCGGGGGGATGCTGGTGAGGGATAAGATCTCCATCGCCCTTGTTGCTCTTCTGCTGGTCGCTCTTGTGGGAGGGGCGGCCTGGTGGTTTTTCAGTAACTTTGAACGAGCCACAAAGGAGAGCCGTAGCCAGGTGTCGCCACAGGCGAGAAAAAATCCATTGTTGGCAGCTGACCATTTTCTCTCTCGCAGCGGTATCAGGAGTCTGAGCGTCAGAGGCCGTGAGTACCTGCTGAAGATGCCCCAAGAGTCCGGGCTTCTACTGGTGAGTCACCTCGGGCCGAGCCTGCCCCCCCAGCGCGAAGCAGCGCTGTTGAGCTGGATTGAGGAGGGCGGCCACCTGGTGATTACAGTAGCCCAGGAGTGGGATGAGGAGAGTGAGAGCAGCGGCAACCACCTACTTGATGAGTTGGGTGTGGAGTTGGTTATTATCGATGCGGATGAGTTCGAAGAGGAGACCGCTGATGAAGCTGTGGGAGAAAATCCGGCAGAAAACAGTGAGAAAGTGACTGCCGTGAAATTTCCCGGAGTTGCCATGCCGCTCAATATCGCATTCACCCCCAATCGCATTCTGCTTGATGTAAACGAGCAGGCAGAGTGGGGTGGCTGGGATGAGCAGGGCTACCATCTGCTGCAGTATGTCATCGGTCGGGGACGGGTGACAGTATTGAGCGACAACCGCTTTCTCAACAATAACCAGATTGGAAAAGAGGATCATGCTCTGCTGCTGTGGTTGCTGGCGCGGGATCATGAGCGTGCCTGGTTGCTCTACAGCAGCAATATGCCCTCACTGCTGAGGCTGCTCTGGAGCAGTGCACCACAGTTGATGGCTGCCGCACTTGTTTTGTTGTGGGTGGTGGTGTGGCACCTGGGATTGACCAGTGGGCCGCGTCTCACTGCTGGTGTTTTTTTGCGGAGAAATCTACTTGAACACCTGCAGGCGGCGGCAGCATTTGCCTGGCGCGTAGACCAGGGACAAAAGATGTTTGAATCATCCAGGTGTGCCATCGAACAGGAGTGGCAGCGACGCCACCCGATATTGGCCCGGCTGGATAGAAAAGAACGCTGTGAATGGATTGGTGAGCAGACCGGCCTGAGTGCCAGGGCAGTTGAGTCGGCGCTTTATGGCGACTATTCCGGAGAGCAGGAATTTATCAGGATCAGTTCTGTGCTGCAGAAACTGGCGATGAGGAGGTGACAGAGATTATGAGTGACGGTGAACAGAGGAGTATTCCAGACGATGTGCTTGAAAAGGTGCGGGGTCTGGAAGGGGAGATACAGAAGGCGGTGATCGGTCAACAGCAGGTGATTCGTGAGGTGGTGATCGGGCTGCTGGCGGCGGGCCATGTGCTGGTGGAGGGAGTGCCTGGATTGGGCAAAACCCTGCTGGTGCGCAGCATTGCCGCCACCGTCGGCGGGGAGTTCAGCCGGGTGCAGTTTACTCCCGATCTGATGCCGAGTGATATCAGCGGCCACATTATGTTCGATATGAAGAGCGACTCCTTTCGGGTACGCAAAGGACCGGTATTCTGTAACTTCCTGCTGGCGGATGAGATTAACCGCGCACCGGCCAAGACCCAGTCGGCACTGCTGGAGGTGATGCAGGAGCAGCAGGTGACCATCGAAGGGCGCTCATTTATTCTCGACAAACCTTTCCTGGTGCTGGCGACGCAGAACCCCATTGAGCAGGAGGGAAC
This sequence comes from Sedimenticola sp., assembly GCA_040505955.1. GTDB lineage: Bacteria > Pseudomonadota > Gammaproteobacteria > Chromatiales > Chromatiaceae > Vondammii. The sequence continues at coordinate 11,477 of JBEVXT010000652.1, forward strand.
CTACCCGCTGCCTCAGGCGCAACTCGATCGCTTCCTGATGAAGGTGTTTATCGACTACCCGACCCTGGATGAAGAGCACCGGATGGTGCGCCAGGTGACTGATAATTCGGTGGGTGACCAGCTTGATATCTCCGCTGTCACCACCCTATTGCAGCCTGGGGAGGTGGTACAGCTACAGAACTATACCGCCGGTCTTGAAGTGGATGAGGAGATCGTTGCCTATGCGGTGCGTATTGTCCGGGCCGCCCGTGACTGGAGCGGCATCGAGATCGGCCCCGGTCCCCGCGGCAGTATCGCACTGCTGCGCGCCGGTCGCGCCCACGCCCTGCTTCAGGGTAACCGCTTTGTTACACCGGATGACATTAAGGCGGTGGCGCCGGCGGTGTTGCGTCATCGCCTGAAGTTGACCACCGACCTGGAGATTGAAGGCTACAGTCCTGATGATGTGCTGAGGGATATTCTTGCCAACGTGGATGCCCCCAGAGTATGACCCCTAGCCGGAACCTGCTGATCGCCGCTCTCCTGCTTGCTGCAGTGGCATTGGCAGCTCTCTTCCAGCCCTGGCTACAGTCACTCTGGTGGCCGTTGGCGGGTATCACCCTGGGTGTCGTACTGTTGGATCTGATCATCGTCCACCGTCCCATTGATATTGAGTTGCGTCGTGAGATCAGACACAGTATCCCTGTCGGGGCCTGGTCACCGGTGACACTTAACTTGACCAACAGAGAGCGGCGCTCGTTTGCGATTCGTCTTCACGACCACCACCCGGCCTGGTTCGAGGTTGAGACCCTTCCCTGTGAGATGACGCTGCCCCGAAGGAAGAGTGCAACGGTGGCCTATCGTGTCCGTCCTACGCGTCGGGGTGATGGTGATTTTCCCGGCTGCGACCTGCTGTTGCTGTCACCCCTGGGGTTCTGGCACAGAAAGCGCTTTCTCTCGCTGCCGGAGAGGGTCAAAGTATTCCCGAATTTCCAGGAAATCAGCCGCTACGCCCTGCTTGCCACTGATCACCGCCTTAGCCAGATGGGGGTCAAGCGGCGTCGACGACGTGGTGAGGGCAACGACTTTCACCAGCTGCGTGAGTATCGCTCCGGCGACAGCATGCGTCAGATCGACTGGCGGGCAACCTCACGTTACCGCAAGCTGATCTCCAAAGAGTACCAGGATGAACGGGATCAGCAAGTGCTCTTCCTGCTCGATTGCGGTCGGCGTATGCGCCACGAGGAGGAGGGGCGAGTGCATCTCGATCAGGCCCTCAACGCAATGCTGCTGTTGGCCCATGTCGCTGCCCGGCAGGGGGATGCAGTGGGTTTTCTCTCCTTTGGAGGCAGCCGGCGCTGGCTGCCTCCACGCAAGGGCGGCAACAGTGTCAGGGAGCTGTTGGAAAGAACCTACGACCTGGCTTCCACCAGCGAGGCAGCAGACTACCTGGCCGCTGCCCGGGAACTGATGCCCCTGCAGCAGCGCCGCGCTCTGGTGGTGATCATGACCAACACCCGGGACGAAGACCATGCCGATTTGGCCGCCGCTGTGCGGTTGCTGCAGCGCAGGCATCTGGTGGTAGTGGCCAACCTGCGTGAGTCGCTGCTCGATGAAACGCTTGCCAAGCCGGTTCGCAATTTTGATGATGCCCTACAATTTCACGGGGTAAATCAGTATCTGGATAACCGCCGCCAAGGGTTGGGCTCGCTACGCCACAAGGGTGCTGTTATCCTCGACCTGCAGGCGCCCCAGCTGCCGGTGACGCTGGTCAATAGCTATCTGATGATTAAGGCGGGAGGGCGGCTTTGATGACTGGACGGGTAACTATTCAGCTCACACCTGAAAACCACAGTTATGGTGGAACAGAGGTGTTGTAGGAGCGAACTTGTTCGCGATGGACTACGAAACCTGCTCTTCGCGAACAAGTTCGC
>JBEVXT010000653.1:0-3167 GCA_040505955.1 Sedimenticola sp.
CAGTGATGGTAGTAAATGGCGCTAGGTAGAACCTGCAGGTAAACCTGACCCTGCTGAACCGTGGCGTAGGAGCGAACTTGTTCGCGAAGAGCCCCCTACGAAGCTGATCGCGAACAAGTTCACTCCTACGGTGTGGTGTTTCTTGAGCAGTGATGGTAGTAAATGGCGCTAGGTAGAACCTGCAGGTAAACCTGACCCTGCTGAACCGTGGCGTAGGAGCGAACTTGTTCGCGAAGAGTCTCCTACGAAGCTGATCGCGAACAAGTTCACTCCTACGGTGTGGTGTTTCTTGAACAGTGATGGCAGTAATATGGCGTTAGGTAGAACCTGCAGGTAAACCTGACCCTGCTGAATCATGGCGTAGGAGCGAACTTGTTCGCGAAGAGTGTCCTACGAAGCTAATCGCGAACAAGTTCGCTCCTACACCTGAGTTCCAGACTACCGTGCTAAATAGTTACATTCAGGGTTTATTCTGAGACTCTCTTTTTCTGAACAGCCACTTTTCAGCTTCAACCAGAAACAGCACCGATGAGGCGGTCGCCACCAACACTATCCAGGTGGAGAGGGCGATGTCGGTGGTGCCGAAAAGCCGCTGCATTGGTGATAGGTAAGTGAATGCCAGTTGAAACAGAATAAGCAGACCTATTGCAACCAAAGCATAGCGGTTACCGAACAGGCCTGTTCTGTTGAGCACTGGCGCCGTGATATAGCGTGAGTTGAAGAGGTAGAAGATCTCGAACATCACCAGGGTGTTGACTGCAATTGTACGGGCATGCTCGATCGATCCACCCCGATTAATATCCCAGAGAAATAGGCCGAAGGTGCCTATCATCAGAATCACCGAGACAAATACGATACGCCAGATCAACATAACCGACAGGATCGACTCAGCAGGATCCCGTGGCGGTCGCTGCATTACGTTGCTCTCAGCCGGTTCAAAAGCGAGGGCCAGCGCCAGTGTTACCGCCGTGATCATATTCACCCATAGTATCTGTGCCGGCGTCAGCGGCAACTGGTGGAAGCCGATGATAATAGCGGCAATGATAACCAGTGCCTCACCACCGTTGGTTGGCAGGATAAAGAGAATGGATTTTCTCAGATTGTCATAGACGGTACGCCCCTCCTCGACAGCGTGTGAGATGGAGGCGAAATTGTCATCAGCCAGCACCATCTCCGATGCCTCCTTTGCTGCCTCGGTGCCGCTCTGTCCCATGGCTATGCCGACATCCGCCCTTTTCAGCGCCGGGGCGTCATTCACCCCGTCACCCGTCATGGCGATAATGGCGCCCTCAGATTGCAACAACTCCACCAGGCGCAGTTTGTGCTCGGGGCTGACGCGGGCATAGACATCCACCTCTCTGACCTGCTGCCGCAGTTGATCATCACTTTGCAGCTCAATCTCCCCCCCGGTGAGGGCATGGCTACAGTTTTTTAGGTTGAGCTGCCGGGCAATGGCCTTGGCTGTGGCTGCGTGGTCACCGGTGATCATCTTTACCCGGATGCCGGCCGCCTGGCATCGGGCAACAGCAGAAATCGCTTCCTGCCGTGGTGGATCGATCAGGCCGAAAAGTCCCAGCAGCGTCAATTCATTATCGATATCTGAAAAATCGAGTTCACTCTGATGGCTTTGAGCTGGCTTTACCGCCACCGCAAGAACCCGCTGACCCTCTGCCGCCATGCGTTCGACTTCACTCTCCCAGTAGCCAGCATCAATGGCGTTGGAATTCTCTCCGTCACGCTGTAGGTCACACATTCCTATCACCTGCTCGGGTGCGCCCTTGAGAAAAATCCAGGTGCCGCCGCTATGGCTGTGGTGCAGTGTGGCCATAAAGCGGTGTTGCGATTCAAACGGAATAAGATCAGTTCTGGGGCAAAGTTTCAGCTCTTCTTCATGTTGTATACCCGCTTTATAGCCGGCAACCAGTAGCGCCCCCTCCATGGGGTTGCCGTGGAGGGTGAAGGAGCCTTCACCGATTTCCAGTGATGCATCGTTGCACAGAGTTGCCGCCTGTAGCAGATTCAGCAGCTGGGGGTGGTCATCAGGGGAGGTTTCGGTGTCGCCCAGCGAGAAGCTACCGTGAAGGTCATAGCCTTCCCCACCCACCTGGAAGCGCCGACCCGGGATAATAATAGTGCGAACTGTCATCTCATTGCAGGTCAGAGTACCGGTCTTGTCTGAGCAGATGATCTCCACGGCACCGAGCGTCTCAACGGCGGGAAGTCGGCGGATAATGGCGTTGCGCCGCGCCATCCGTTGTACTCCGATGGCGAGGGTGATGGTCATAATGGCTGGTAGCCCTTCTGGTATCGCCGCTACCGCCAAGCCAACGGCGGCTGTGAACATTTCAACAGCAGCATAGTCTCTTATGCCGATACCAAAGAGAAAAGTCAGTCCGGCAAAAAAGAGTATTACCAGGGTCAACAGGCGTCCGAAGTGATCCATCTGGCGCAACATCGGTGTGGTGATCTTCTCCACACCCGCCACCAGAGTGCTGATTCGGCCTATTTCGGTGAGGCCTCCGGTAACGACAACGATGCCAGTTCCCTGACCATAGGTAACCAGGGTACCGGAGTAGGCCATGCAGGTGCGATCACCAAGCACGGCATCGTTGGATACCGGCGTTTGGCTTTTCTCCACAGCCACCGACTCTCCCGTCAATACCGCCTCCTGGATCTGCAGGTTTTTTGATTGAAACAGGCGCAGATCCGCCGGCACTTTATCCCCTGACTGCAGTTTGACAATATCACCGGGCACCAGCTGGTCAGCGGCAATAGTGGTGCGGTGCCCGCTCCTGATAACCATCGCCTGGGGGGAGAGCATCCGTTTGATGGCCCTTAGTGCATTCTCCGCTTTTCCCTCCTGGATAAAACCGATGACCGCATTAACTACGACAACACCGAAAATAACCCCGGCGTCCACCAGGTGACCGAGCAGCAGGGTGACGATACCTGCTGCAAGCAGGACATAGATGAGTACATTGTGAAACTGTTGAAGCAGGCGTCTCAGGGCGCTGGGCGGCTTTATCTCCGGCAGTCGGTTGTAGCCATAGCGATCAAGGCGCTGCTCTACCTGCTCGGAGGAGAGCCCCTCTGCAGCGGTATCGTGATATGAGAATACTTCTTCAGATTTGAGCGTGTGCCATACAGGCAGCGACTCTCCATCTGAC
>JBEVXT010000654.1:0-4145 GCA_040505955.1 Sedimenticola sp.
CTTTTTCCCCTGCCGTGGCGCCATCTTACCCGGCAGGAGGCAGAGCAATTGACCACTTCAGATTTCTCCGCTAGTGTCGATGATCTATTCTGATATCCAGGGAACAAAGGGGCGTCATGATGCTGGAAAGTTCCGATAAACGTGATTTTTTTCGTATGACGGTAAACTGCAGTGCGCGGTTTCGCATTGTCGGTGAAGAGCGGGTGACCACCGCCCGGGTCAAGGATCTCAGCGGCAACGGAATGATGTTGTGGAGTGACTCAGCCGTGGAGGAGGGCACCCGGCTCAATGTAGCGGTGCTGCCGGAGAAGGAGATCACCCCACCACTCTATGCCGTTGTCGAAGTGATCCGCTGCGACCCGCTGGAAGGTGATCCAGCGAACGGTTACGCTCTGGCTTGCACCACGATAGATATGCCGGATATTGACCAGGAGGGGGGCGAATTCCCCTGATTTTGCGATTTATCGGCTAACAGGAAAGGCTCATTGATAGATCGGACGGCACTGGTCTGCCGCTAGTATAAGAACTATAAGCTGGTTATACTCAATGTGACAAATGGCTCGATATCGGCCAATGTAATAGCGCCATAAGCCCTGTAACTCATGCCGTAGTGGCTTGCCAAAACGGCGCAGTTCGTGCCGGGCTCGATCATCCTACTCAGCCCTCCAGGTCAAGCTCTGCCTCCCTCGCGTAGAAGCTCTTTGGTCGTCCTGTTTTGGCCGCCTGCCAATCCCCATTCATGTATAGTGCGTATAATTTTCATTCATGGAGAGGATGAAGACAATAGGCACCAACTTTGGTAATTTCGTCCTGGATTCCAACGTAGGCAAGCCGCAGAAACCCATCCTCTCCATTCATTGTAAAGTAATTTGGAAATTATGATCACCATCCACAAACGTATCGCCGATGAACTTAGTGTAGGCGTTAAACAAGTAGAAGCAGCTATTACCCTTCTTGATGAGGGGGCTACCGTACCGTTCATTTCACGCTACCGAAAAGAGGTCACCGGCAGTCTGGACGATACCCAACTGCGCACTCTGGAAGAGCGCCTGACCTATCTGCGGGATCTGGAGGAGAGGCGCGCATCAATCCTGAATATCATCAATAAACAGGGCAAGCTCACACCAGAGTTGGCGCAGGATATTGCAGGCGCAGATACCAAAACTCGACTTGAGGATCTCTACCTGCCGTATAAGAAAAAGCGCCGTACCAAGGGCCAAATAGCCATCGAAGCGGGCATTGAACCCCTGGCCGACACACTGTTCGGGAATCCATCCTTAGATCCTGAACAAGAGGCCGGGAAGTTCATTCACGCAGATGGTGAAGTCAAGGAAGTATTCGGCGACACCAAAAGCGTATTGGACGGAGCCAAGTTCATCCTGATGGAGCGTTTTGCCGAAAATGCCGATCTGCTCGGAGAGTTGCGCTCTTTTCTGAGCCTGGAGGGGCGGCTGGTTTCCACCGTAGTTGAGGGAAAAGAGTCTGAGGGTACGAAGTTCAAGGATTATTTTGATAACGCAGATGCAATCAGGAAAGTCCCATCACATCGAGCGTTGGCCATGTTTCGCGGTCGTAAAGAGGGAGTTCTGCATCTCCGACTGGATGCCGCCAAAAATGAAGGTACACGTCACCCCTGCGAGTCCATTATTGCCAGACACGAAAATATCACTAATAAGGGCCGTCCGGCCGATGAGTGGCTAGCCGAAGTGGTGCATTGGGCGTGGAGCATAAAACTTCAGATGCGTATGGAGACCGAACTATTAGCAGACTTACGCGGCCGAGCTGAAGATGATGCAATAGTGGTGTTCGCCCAGAACCTGAAAGACCTGTTGCTCGCAGCACCTGCTGGACAGAAGGCAGCAATTGGCCTCGATCCAGGCTTACGTACCGGGGTCAAAATCGCAGTCATCGACAACACCGGACAGTTCGTGGATTCCACAGCAATCTATCCCCATGCGCCACGCAAACAGTGGGATGAATCTATCTCAGTGCTGGCCAAGCTGGCCGCAAAATATAAAGTTGAACTGCTGGCCATAGGTAACGGCACCGCCTCGCGTGAGACAGACAAGCTATGTAGTGATTTGATTAAGCGGCATCCTGAACTAAAGCTGCAACAAGTGATGGTCAGCGAGGCCGGGGCATCAGTCTATTCAGCATCAGAGACCGCTGCTCGGGAGTTTCCGGACCTGGACGTGACTATTCGTGGTGCCGTGTCCATTGGTCGTCGCCTACAAGACCCGTTAGCCGAGTTGGTAAAGATCGAACCGAAGTCTATAGGCGTAGGACAGTACCAGCATGATGTCAGTCAAATGCAACTCGCCAAGAGACTGGATGCCGTGGTGGAAGACTGCGTTAACGGTATAGGTGTAGATATTAACACCGCTTCCGCCCCACTATTGCGCCGCGTAGCGGGGATCAATCAGACGGTTGCCGAGAATATCGTGGAGTTTCGAAACCGGGAAGGTCAATATAAGAACCGCAAGACACTAAAGGCCGTCCCGCGCCTGGGCAGCAAGGCCTACGAACAGGCCGCTGGGTTTCTGCGAATTCACAACGGTGACAATCCGTTGGATGCATCGGGGGTACACCCTGAAAGCTACTCGGTGGTCAAAAAAATCATTGATCACACTAAACTGGATATCCGATCTCTGGTCGGCAACCGCGTGATTTTAGAGCAGTTGAATCCATCAGACTATGTAGACACCAAGTTCGGCCTGCCCACCATTATCGATATCATCTCTGAACTGGACAAACCGGGACGCGATCCACGCCCCACCTTTCAGACTGCCACTTTTAAAGACGGCATAGAGAAGCCGTCGGATCTGAAAACGGGAATGACCTTGGAGGGCGTGGTAACCAACGTAACCAACTTTGGTGCCTTTGTGGACATCGGCGTGCATCAGGATGGACTGGTGCATATATCTGCCATCGCCCACCATTTTGTCAAAGATCCACATGATGTGGTGAAGGCGGGTGATATCGTCAGAGTCAAAGTGCTGGAGGTGGATATAGATCGAAAACGTATCGCCCTGTCGATGCGGCTGGATGACGAGAGCAACCCTTCAGCCAAGCCAGCCCGTGGCAAACGGCAATCCGGAAAACCGGAAAACACACGCGGTGAAAAAAAGAGGCTGCGGCAATCATCACAACCGCAAGCAACCAGAGGCGCTCTGGCCGATGCCTTTGCCAAGGCAAAGGGACGTAAATAGCCCAGCAACATCTGTGCCCGCTTCGCTGTTCCGGTAGGTATAGCAACCGCATCCGTGGTGGACGCTTTCGTGACGAAGGGTCAGAGTCAAGCCGTACCACGAATGAGGATGAAACTGATGCAGCCGGACGGCTTGACTCTGACCCAGACACCCCACCAGATTCTGAGGAAAAAATAGGGCCAGATCTAACATTGCTACATTCTCTACCAGTGTCCGCTTCTGACTAGAAACGACCGTAGGCAGAAAACAGCACAAAACGGTCATACTGGATACCGAGCCAACAGATAGGACATAGCCTGTGGCTGAGAAAACCGTGTCCCTTATTATCCATTCAAATGCTGGAATGTTGGAACTGACTTCATCCTCTTTGGTCCGCGTATGCTCCATGGGTCAAATCACCGGCGCTTTGTTCAAAGCCTGCGGGCAATATCGGCGCAATATGTAATATCAAGGAGCGTCATTGGGCGGCTTTGTTTTTGCAGCGCAGCCCATTATCCGGGTCGTGATAAAAATCACATTGATTTTCCAAGGCTTCCTTTAATCGCAACCGGGCCCTGTAGATTCTTATTTTGACCGCCGCCAAAGAACAATCGATAATTTCCGCCGTTTGTTTCGCCGTAAGTTCTTCCAAATCATACAAGATGAGCGCCGTTCGGTAGGGGGCGGGCAGACTGTCGATCACCTGCCGGATACACGCGTTCATTTGTCCGATGATCATCTGCTCATCGACCCCGGGATTGCTGTCGATAACGTCTTCGGTTTCATCAAGCTCGACGATCTTCCTTTGCCGCATCGGGTGACGCAAATAATCGGCGCCAACCCGGTTGGCGATGGCATAAGCCCAGGTTTTGATGGAAGAGCGGCCCTCAAAGGAGGCCAACCCTTTGTTGATCTTTAACAGGGTTTCCTGAAGCAGGTCGTCGGCGACGGATTTGT
>JBEVXT010000654.1:4245-7675 GCA_040505955.1 Sedimenticola sp.
AAAACCTGGGTTTTTTGAGGCGACTGTCGATGGAAAACAGAAAAGGGGAATAGGTCAGTTCTAACATTCAAACATCTTCATGTCTGCTTTTGTTGAAAAGAGCGGTGATCACATCTTTAATCAAGATGTCGGCTTCGATCGCATTGCAGCCATCCGAGTGTAATTCCGTTAAGCCCGCTTATGACTAGGAAGAGTCACTAAGTGCCCAAATCCAATGGGCTGCATTCAGCACAAAGCGGACTTATTGGGCAAGGGATCATTCAGCCAGAATCGGGCACAAAGTCTTCGAGGTCAAAATAGCCATTCTCATCTGAAGCCGACAGCTACGCATCAGACCAACAGAAAGGGATTGCCTTGAAGTAGTGGTTTAATTTTATTCTGACCCCGATTTTCATATTATGTATCAGTATAATCATACTGATACATATATTTTGTGCTATCATACTCATACATATTTCTATCTATTGTAATGGTATAGGCATACTAATGGGCGTCAAAGAAACCGCAAGATTTCAATACGAGCGCATAGTTGATAGCGTAGCAGAGGGTGCGCGCAACCTTCCCAGACCACGAAAAGAGGGATGGCTTCGCACCGTAAGGAAGGCGCTCGGCATGTCTGGTCAGCAGCTCGCCCGGCGCCTGGGTGTCACTAGGGCAACGGCATTACATGCCGAGCGTGCTGAGCTCGATGGGGCAATCACCATCAAGAAGATGGAGCAGATGGCTGAAGCCATGGGGTGCCGGTTTGTGTACGCTGTTGTGCCGGACAAGCCCATCAGGGAGATGCTGAGCAAACGGGCATACGATAAGGCGATGTCTCTCGCACTGAGGACTAGTGGTCACATGGCCCTGGAGGATCAAGCTCTGACTGACGAGCGGTTTAAGTTTGAGGTGAAGAGCCTGCAAAAAGACCTCCTTGAGAAGCGCCAGTCCAGCTTATGGGATGATGCCTGAAGTGTTTGAGTATCCAGATGGCGCCACCCCACTAGATCCAGACGCACTGGAGGGGCTCAAGTTCCCGCATGTGGAGACCAGAGGAGATCTCGACCAACTGGAGCAGGCAAATATTCAGGAAGGGCTACACTGGCTTGAGAGGCACAAAGATCCAGACATCCTCAGTGTTCACTTTGCCTGCATGCTGCACGGCAAGTTATTTGGTCAGGTCTGGGACTGGGCCGGTCATATTCGCAAGAGAGAGCTAAGTATCGGTATCGACCCGCTACAGGTAGGTTCGCAGTTGGCGCAGCTTCTTGGTAACGCGCAATTCTGGATCGATGAGGGCGTCTTCCCTCCCCTGGAGATAGCCTCGCGACTGCACCACCAGCTCGTCTACATTCATCCTTTCTACAATGGCAATGGAAGGCATGCACGCATATATGCCGATGCTGTTCTCCAGAAGCTCTGTGGTGTAGATCCAATCGACTGGACAAAGGGCGTGAACCTGCAGAAGGAGAATGACATCAGGGGGCAATATATCCAGGCACTCAGGGATGCTGATGCTGGGAATTATGCTCCGCTTTTTACCTTCACTGGAGCGGCTCAGGACTAATCACTTCTGAAGTCTGTTCAATTGTAGTAGCTCGAACCTGAGCTGATAGCCTACGTCAGTTTAATCGGTCTGCTGCGTGACCAAAAGAGACACTCTCGCGGCGTCTTTTTCAAGTCCGTTTTTCAGCGGAAGCAGTCCTTTGTGACATCGGCTGGCATGTCAGCAAACGCTGTAGGGAGTCATTTACAGTTTAAACTTGGAAGGTCGGCTTTGGTTGCATTGCAGCCACGTGGCCAGAATAGGGGTCAACCAGCTTGATTTACAACCAATGACTGACTATCAGAAGCTATATGGTGAAAGAAACGAAGCGATGGCGCGAGCGTACCTCTCTGGGGTTTATACGATGGCAGAAATCGGAGCGCATTTTGGCATTCACTATATGACAGTCAGTCGGGCCGTTCGGCAATTTGAGATTGAAAATGGCTGAGTGTTTGTATGTTAGAATTTACCCTAATGCCTTTTAGGAACCCAATGTTGCCATGTTCGGGTTTTGACCGTCATCTACAAGAGGGAATGTTGGAATGTTAGAACTGACCCCTGCAGTGCGCTGCAGCACACGGGGCAAATGCACACCAACACCTAAAGCAAATCGAAGGTGTAGAAAAGCTATTGCTAAAAACCATGGAGGAGTCAGGTACTGGAAAAATCGAATTGCCCTCAGTACGGTAAGAACATACAAGTAGGTCAAGCTCGCTCACTGTTGCTCCGCTTCGCTTACCCAAAACGTTAATGTCTGCTTTGACTGGTGAGGTCAGCTGATCGACGCAGCACTTTTCTTTTGAAGCGCTTTCCGTCAGTCATACTCGACTTAATGGAAGAGCAATGAATACAATATAAAGGAACTTTTCAGTTAAACAGAAGGTGAAACATGTTAGACGTACTTATACCGGCACTTCTGGGAATCATTGCAGCTCAAGCATCGCCTGGTCCCAACCTTCTTGCCGTGGCAGGCGTTGGATTATCTCAGGGACGTCGCTACGCACTGCTCGTTGCGGCAGGGGTGGCTACTGGCGTTGGGATTTGGGCAGTCGCATTTGCGGCTGGTCTCTCAACGGTGTTTGAGAAATTCCCAGATGCTGCACTTGTACTTCGGGTTTTTGGTGGCTGCTATCTGCTCTATATCGCACTAAGAGCAATGAAAGCAGCTTGGCTTGGATTACCATCATCAATTCAACGGTCAAGCTTCCAGTTGTCGCAAAGGGAGGCATATAGTCGAGGTTTATTGGTAGTATTGACAAACCCCAAAGCCGCAATGATGTGGGCAGCGATATCAGCCTATCTTCTCGGATCAGGACTACCACCAATATCAGTGCTTGTTTTTGCTCCCATTGCTTCTATGACGGCACTTGTTATCTATGGTGCTTACGGGTTAGTGTTTTCTGCATCAAGTGCACAACGAACCTACCATAAAGCAGCGAGAATATTTGAGATAGCTTTCAGTGCTGCATTTGGAATACTGGGCGGAAAATTGGTTGTCGATGGAATCCGAGAGCTTCGCAACTAAGCTGCTGTAACAAGAACAGGTTCCGGTTTTTTATGCCGGGATTTATGCAGAAAGACAACAGAAAATATGGAATAAAGAGACAGTGGCCTTTGATTGGTTGTATTGCTACCATCTTCCCGGAATTCGTTAAGTCCGCTTCTGACTAGCAGCGGACGTTAGCCAAGTCTGTCCGCCAGTTTACTCTTCGGTCGCGCAGCAGACTCGAAGATACCGGCATGGAAGGTGTCCTGCAAACCCGATAGCTGGGCTTTATCATTCACACCAAGTGAGTGGTAGGTGTCTTCCTTTTTTCTGTGCCTGATATTGGCCTGGAGGGGGGCGAGTTTCCCTGATTCTGCGTTTGGGTTGAAGGCGGCTATTTATTATTGTCGACAGTC
>JBEVXT010000655.1:0-7766 GCA_040505955.1 Sedimenticola sp.
CGATTTTGGGGACTGGGATGTCCCAAAATCTTTCACGAGGTCGAAGACTCGCTTCCAAAATCATTTGGGCTCATATAGCCCAGGTATGAATGCAGGCGGTGCTGTTATAGAACATGGAAATATATCCCAATATGTCCTGCTGTGCTTCATACCTTGTCTGGTAACTTTGCCATTGAACCATTTCTTGTTTCAAGCTACCAAAGGAGCTTTCGACAACGGCATTGTCCCAACAATCACCTTTACGGCTCATGCTGTCTTCAATGCCATGAGCCTTGAGTAAACACCGAAAGTTTTGCTGGCCTACTGTGATCCACGATCTGAATGATGAAACCACCCTCCTTTCGGCCTTCGCCGCCAGATTGCCATCTGTAAAGCATCGCACACGAGTTTTGCCTTTATCCGTGAGCTCATGCTCCAGCCGACAACTTTTCGTGAGCACAGATCAATCACCACTGCCAGATACAACCAACCTTCCTGTGTCCAGATATATGTCACGTCAGCAGCATAAACCTAATCAGGCTGCGCAACATAAAATTCACTGCTGAGCAGATTATCGAAGAGTGGTTGCTTGTGATTACTATTGGTTGTCACTTTGTATTTCCCAACTATCTTGACAATCGTCGGGGCCATGCCGCCCTTGCTACCATGTCTGCGTGGTGTTCGCCATTTATGCGCGGTTTTGGATAGCCGTTAACAGAAGGGCTCACCCAATAAGCCACCGGCTTTACCTGTAGTGATTTAACTGCCGTCTCCATGTTGTGATTTCAACAAAATTCCTTAGATTTTCGGAAGGTTATACTTCAATTTAAGGGGGTGTTAACTGTGTGTTAACACTTATTTAACATCTCGTGCAACCCTGAAACCGATGTCATCACCATACACACTAGTAAGTTGCTTATGCCGGCATGCTGAACGCAAAAAACCTGGGCGGCAACGCCATGATCCGCCACGTAAAATCCCATATTTATTCTTCTGCTCTCCAGCATTACCCCAAGATGCTCCATTATCAGGTGCTCCTTCATAATCGCAATGATACGCATCCTGAACCCACTCCCATACATTTCCATGCATATCATAGAGACCAAATCCATTAGCAGGAAGATGTTTACCAACTACAGCTGTAGTCTCTGCTTTATCGCCAGATGGTACACCACCGATGGAAAAACCCTTGCCATTAAAGCAGGCAACAGTTCGATTGATTGAAGTACCACTATAGTACGGCAGCAAACCAGATTTAGATCCAGCAGACCGTGCTGCCCGTGCCGCATACTCCCATTCTGATTCTGTCAACAGTCGATACTTCTTTCTTGTTTTTTGACTTAACCACTCAACATAATTATTGGCATCGTTCCAAGTTACATTAACGACAGGCTTGTGGTCGCCACGTAAGCATTCTGCAGGCTCTGTATATGTCGAAGTTACATTTGGACAGTCTTTTAGATATTCCTTCCATTCTCTATTTTTAACGGGATAAATTCCAATATAGAAATAGCAGTCAATACTTACTAGGTGCCGTGGGCCTTCATTTTCATCCCGATCTTCCTCACTTTCATTTGACCCCATCATGAATTTCCCTGGTTTAAGTAAAATCATTGCAGGGGAGTATTTAGTATCCTGGATTTTACCCGTTAACGGATCACTTGGAGTGTTTACCTGATTGTCTCTAGTCAACTCAGAAACAATACGATTCAGTTTTTTGACTTCATCAGAGCCATCATCATGAAGACTATCAGAGTCATAAATACGAAGTTGCTGCGAGTCTCTTAGTTGTTCAATATCCTCAGGCAACTGATCTGGTAAGTCAGCACCATCAAGTAACACTGCCACTACAGGGATATTCCGGCTATAGGCAGTACTGATTTCTTTTCTTACCCAATCACCTTCATTAAGTAAACGGTTCTCATCAGGATTGTTTGCACCAGCATTTACCCAGTTATTGCTGATTATGGCCAACAATAGCTTGGCATCCCTGAGGTTTTCTTTTAGAACATTAATATATGAACTACCTGGGGGGATAGCGTGATCACGAAAAGCTATGTCTCCAATGTAACTTTTGATAATATTAAAAATTACTTTTGATTCGGATTTCGCATCTTTGTCTCTATACGAGATAAAAACCATCGCCATACCACTACTCCTGATTCAAATAATATTCCTGCTTCACCAATGCTCAATCTGAAACACTGCCAACAACACAGCACAAGAACACTGCTTTGATACATGCGTTTCCACAATCAACTGCGTTAACTCACCAATATCACCACGGCGTTCTGCCATTTCACAATAGGCCGTTTCTATTTTTCTCTTAACGTCCTCATGACTTGAACCACTCTCTTCTATAAAAATACCGCCTTTATTTACATGATATGACCAACCCAGTCCAACCCATGAACCACATGAATTAGGATTTAAGAAGCTTCTGGATATTACACAGTAGAGTTTCTTACCAACATCGTTTTCTCCGGCCAAAAACTTCTCAGCAATTTGCACGGTAGCCCCGACCGGAACCACAGAGCTTAAATAGATTAAATTGTAATCTCCAACACCAGCATCACATAGTGCTGAATCAAATGCAGAAAGCTCTGTTCCACCTTCACCATGGCCCTCGATGACCAGAATCTCTAAATTATTACTCATTTCACATGCATTCGTTATCTGATAAACCGCTCACTGATCACAGTTTTATTTGATGGAGGATTAACAAACCTTAAGCCAACATGCTCAGCCACTTTTGCGAGTTGCTTTAAATCCTGCACCTGCGTTTGTGGCAAATCAATCATTCTATCTCTTGGGTAAAATGGCAGTAACTTTAATGAAATGCATTCATCAATGGCTACTATCCGCTCTGCTATGACTCTGATTTCATACTCATCAATATAACCAGGCACCACCAGTACACAAGGACGTAACAAAGGCACTGTGGTTGCACCACCAAATGTTTCGTACAATTTCCTCATATTTCTCCAAACCTTGTCATTTGGTGCGCTCGTCAGCGCCTTATGTACGGCCATTGACCCACCCTTAAGACCAATATTTAAACCACCTCCGGTTTCAAATGCATGACGAGCGAATTCTTCAAGCACCTTCCACGGTGCAGTCAAATTGGTCTCAGCACATATACGAAGTATTCGTCCTGGGTATTGCTCACGCATTTTCCTCACTATACGATTGATGCTAGGTAACTGGATGTCAGGTGTGCCGCCGCAAAAGCTAATGCAGGTTGTATCCTTCTCAACCCACGAAACAATTTCCTCATCACTAAAACGGGGTCGGCCAGTATGTTCCATTTGTTCATGAATCGTGCATTGGCAAAACGGACAATCGAAATTACATCCACCAGTAAATACCGCTAAATTCTTGCATCCATGCTCTACTCCACAATTCTCAGTGTAATTTGGATACCCACAATCAGTAGTTCCAGGACACATCCACGATGCCGTACAGTTCGCGGGCATAGGGTCATAAAACCCCATGGCTACCAAACCATCATCTGATTTATTTCGGTGACTTTTATTGTCCCTCTTAATTGCTACCGAACGACCTGCATCTATTGGTTGCACTGGGAGTACTTTTCCCAGGGTATTTCTGTTTTTGGCGATCACAGGCAAGACTTTTTCAGGTTTATTGCGAATACAGCAGGCACAATATGCAATCACCTTTGCAACAGGCGTTGCATCGCTGCCACACTCAAGACACCGCATTTACTTTTCCCTCTAAACTAATCACAATACAGAAAGACCTTCCCATTAACTTGTTGTTAGAATCCACAAATATTCTTCTTTTACCAAAACCCCTTCCACCACATAGTAAATACACTCGCCCTCCAGTAATCAATTGCCGCCCAATTCGGTGTGCCTTCGCCATGGTAATCTGTTTCGATCTGCTGCCCAGTTAAGTTGTAACTATACAATCTAACTAACTCAGAAGGAATTAAAGCAGTCCCAACATGAGATTCCAATATAACGTGGTGACTATCAATCGAATCAAGACCCGGTTGGGTCACCAAAAAATCGTCAATTAACTCTCTAAACTGCTGTTGCAACAAACTTTTTCTTTGGGCTGTCATGCCGCTCCAGGCTGGTACATCATTACAAACCGCCATAGCTAAGCGGTTACTGACCTCCGCATTCTGGCCAAGAATATAACGCCATTGCTCTTGCACAGATGCAACAGCCAATGCACCTGCTGTATCAATTGCGCGCGTAACCAGATCTGTGACATAACTTTTCCATGGGCTTGTAACAATCAAGGTCCCTTCCATAGAGATAAAAGATACAGTGTTCAAACCATGCTGAAAGTAACATCCTTGTTCAGAGCAGTTAACAATCTGCTTTTGCCAGCAAGCTAAGACCCGATCTGGGTCTTGTAGTAATACGGTTGTAATCCAGTGTGGTGTTTCAAGGATATAATTATCCTCATCATTTTGCACGACGCGATAAGTTTTTCCATCTATACAGATGTCACAAAATGACATGCATCCACCTTAGCACCAGGGCCATATTCCAACTGGCGCAGATTGTCATAATGTAATCTGGCATGACGACGGAGATCGACCATGGTAGTTACATTTTTTCGCTCAAGTAAAGGCTGGGGATCCCCTAGATTGGCTCGGTCCCAGTTATCTTGCCAACGTGTGGATAAAATTGAATCACAATATGCATTGAAATAAATTTCTTCGAGCGCATCAGATACTTCAGGATCACTAGCCAAGATGGAGCGAACACCACTGTATGATCGCAAATCGTTTCTGCGAAACTGAGATGATGAGGATAACTCTGAGAAGAGTGGCGTGCCTGGAACTGGGATCAACAGTGTATAGATGTTGACACACCCTAACCTCTCAAAAGCACGATATGTATCAAGTTTTCGTTCTACTGCAGACAGGTCGTCGTCCCGCTCCCCCAACAGAAATGATACTGTGGGCAGAATATCATGCTGCTTTATCAGTTTTGCCGCATCTTTCGTGTCAGCCATAGATACACCCTTACGATAGGCTTTAAGCTGACCATTTTCGTTTGATTCACCCCCAATCCAGATCATTTTGCAGCCGGCATCAGCCATCAACCCGACCAATTCGGGATGTTTCAGTAACCAACGCGCCATTCCGAAGCACCACCAGGAGATGTCGAGGTGACGCTCAATTAACCCCTGACAGAACTCTTTTACGCGCTCACTTTGCACAGTAAATGTATCATCCCAAACTGACCACAGCTTAACCTGATAACGATCTATACCATATTCAATCTCATCCAGTACCGATCGAACAGGCCGCAAGGAACTTTTTCCCTGAAAATATGCCGGTGTTGCACAGAATGTGCAGTGAAATGGGCAACCTATCCCTGTCATCACGGGTAACACAGGTAGAACAGTCTCCTTGCCGGGTAAAAGAAACAGATTGAGATCTATTCCATAGTGAGTGATATCTGGTACAAGCAGCTCGTAATTCGGACTCGGCAGCTCTCTATCCTGGATAAAATTACTCAATTTTAGATTAACGCACAGCTCTTCGAAACTAGTGGCCAATGAATCAAATACGTTCTCATATTGACTCATGGCATCTGGAAACAACGTGGGAAGATAGCCACTCAAGAATACCCGAGTCTGAGGCATTTCAAGATGCAAATGCTGGCATAATTCCAGATCATAGGGGAATACTGAGGCTCCCATAAACACATGTAAATGAAGCTCGGAAAACCCACCCACCACTACGACATCACATCCCGATTCCTGCAACCGTGATGTTACATCTTCTGGATCTAACTCAAGTCGTTGGGCATCCAGTACTGATACTTCAAAACCCATTTGTTGCAATCGTGTAGCAGCACGCACCATACCATAGGGTGGTGAGCTCATTCCCTGAGCATAAAAAAACCAGGATAATGCACGGTTCCAGCTATTTACAAAAACGACTCTCACCATTGCCCCATATTAAGTGGCCCATCCTAAGGAAGGATGAAACATTACCCTCATTTTTTTCTAATTCCATATTGGAGTTTTTTACGAAGGGCTATTTCTTGCCCATACAGCTTGATGGAAGCAGCAATATTACCAATTTTTTCTAATGTTTTTACTGAACTCAATTTCACCGAGTCATGTTGTTCATACACATTATTGCTAGAAAAAAAACTAGGTTTAACACCAGCATTAGTCAGTGGTTGTTCCAGGATCTTCAAAATATCATCCTCAATGATTGCTCCATTGAGATAATCAGCACCCTGTCCAATATATGCTACTGTGTTGGGAAACAATGCCCGAAATGTTTCCAGTTGTCTCTGTACTTCCTTAAATCTTTTAACCATATCTAGTTCATAGCCTATCAATCTTTTTTCATCATAGGCGATCAATGTGCTCACCAAATGCTCAGGCACACAAGAACCAACCAAAAGAATTTTCATATAACGTCTTCTGATTTCTTCCGATAGATAATAGTAAAGCTTCTCACCAGATTCGATTGTCCCCAATACATGTTGGAGGCTGTAGCGGTAAAACATCAATATCAGATCGGCAGAGCGAAGCAATGGTAAGCTTACAGGTGTAATGCCGTTAGGGGCATCCACGATAATATAAACAGGGCGTTCAGCATGACCACCTAACTTCTGAGCAAGTAGTTCTTGAAGTATATGATATTTATCCTGAAACCTACGTATACCATCAGCCCCACCGCCAAGATCGTTCAGTGTTCTATCCGATGTTGAGCTAAACAAAAACAGCAACTCACCTTTAGAATTTTCATCTTCTTTGCTCCTTTTAGAAGTATAACCAGCCGTCCTATTACCTACATTCTCACTGAGGTAGGATTCTTTAGTATCTTCTCTTATATGCAGCATTGCCGGTGCAAGCTGCTCAAAATCATGTTTTGTTGGATCCTGTTTATTAAGAAAATTTTGATGGCCGATCTTACCTCCATTTTTTCCAATTATATCTCTGGCACCTTTATCCCATTCACTAATAATCATGTGTAATCCAGGTGCTCCAATATCCATGTCTAAACATACAACGAGCTTGCCCTGACGAGCCAATTCAAACGCAAGGTTTACACTTGCCGTAGATCGCCCAGAACCACCTTTGTAGGAGTAGCTGACTACGTTAACAATTGGAATCATCCCAGCTGATAATGATTTATATGACATAAGTAAATACTATTATTCAGAGTTGCAGTAAGCCAAGTATCTTATACCTACAAACTATTTTGCGAATACTCTACTTCTTTAGATCCTTGATTCAGAAAAAGCGCCAGGGTATTTACCAACAATAGCTTCTCTAATTGTTGGGAAAATAGAACAAGCTGAGGACTTTTCCGCAGTGCCTTCTTTGCTGAGCAATATAGCAATCTCGTTACATACTTCCTTTTCAGCATATCCTAGTGATCTTTTTTCTCCAACATCAATAATATGCATGGCTAAATCAACGCAAATAAACAGTACAAAAATATTTGGCTCGCTAGCTATTTGCGCATTTTGATTTTGAATCAATGCGGGATCAATGAAGCTTTGTTGCAGAATAGACCAGAAAACCCGTGATCGTCGCTTATCAGGCGTATCTTGCTCATCAGGCGTAGTTCTTCGTTTAAGCAGTTGAAAAAACTCATCGACTACAGCATGGTCACTATCAACTGGATGTGCCACAACCGACGGCGAAGATATACTTCCTACAACCTGCTCCAAAGCATTCCGAAGAGCCAATGAACCTGCCCAAATACTTAGGGCATCGACCACGGCAGCTGTCAAACTTAAATCCAGCTTACCAGAATTGGCGCAGATACCAAC
>JBEVXT010000656.1:0-3262 GCA_040505955.1 Sedimenticola sp.
CTCGCTTTCAGCCATCCCGGCAACAACACTCCACTCTTCGAATCGGTCAATCTACGCCTCAACCCCGGGATGGTGCTGGCGGTTAACGGCAGTAACGGCTCGGGAAAAACCACCCTGGCACGGCTCTTCGTCGGCCTGCTGTCACCCACCCGTGGTCAGATACTGGCGGATGGCGTCGACTTGCAGCAGCTGGCCGCCCCCTGGTGGCGCGACCAGCTGACCTATCTCCCCCAGGAGCCAAAATTTATTGCCGGAACACTGCGCGACAACCTGCTGTTGGGGCGTGAGGATCTGAACGATGAAGATATCAATCAGGCGCTGGAAACCGCTGGCCTGAAGAGCTTTCTCGACCAGAAACCGGCGGGCCTGGAGACCAATATCAGCGAAACAGGAAAGCAGCTCTCCCTTGGCGTCCGCCGCCGCCTGGCCCTGGCGCGGGCACTACTGAAAAATGGCCGCCTGGTGGTCTTCGATGAGCCCACCGAGGGGATGGATATGGAGGGCAACGCGATGATCTATCGGGTGCTCAACCAGATGGTCGAGGAGAAGCGCACCATCATCCTCTTTTCCCATGATAAAAACCTCCTCAAGGGCGCTCATCTCTACCTCAACCTGAGCCAGAAGCCGATACCGGAGCTGACTGCACGACAGGTGAAGCGCCCAACGAGAGAAGAGAAGGAGGAGAGCACATGAGCAAGGCGCGCACTGACCAGATGGTCACCCCACAAGCGGTCGGGCTCTCCACCTACCTCTTTCTGCTGCTGTTTCTGCTGCTGTGCGGCGCTTTTGGCGCCTGGGCCCACTTCGGAAAACTCGATGTGGTAAGCCAAACTACCGGAGCAGTGGTACCCAGCTCCCAGATCAAGAGCATCCAGCACCTTGAAGGGGGGGTGATTAAGGAGATGCTGATAAAAGAGGGTGAACGGGTAACCAAAGGCCAGGAGCTGATTGTCCTGGAGGCGATCTCCAGCGGCGCCGATGTGGATGAAATACAGGTGCGTATGGATGCCCTGCAGGTGGAAATTGCCCGCCTCAGCGCTGAATCCGAGCTGAAAGAGAAGCTGGCCCTACCCGACGACCTGGCTCCAGAGCGCCCGGAGCTAAAGCGTCAGGCCATCCGCCTGTTCAAGATCAACCGCAGGAAGTACCTCGGTGACCTGCAGGCAAAATCCGAAAGCATCACCCAGCGCAAACAGGATATCCGCGAGGTCAGCATCAAGCTGAGCAATAGCCGCAAAAATCTGAAACTGATAAACGAGCAGATAAAAATCAGTGAGGATCTGCTGAAGGAGGAGTTGACCAACCGCTATAACCACCTCACTCTACTGCGCGAGGCAGGCAGCCTGCAGAGCGATATCGGGGAGGCGGGGGCAGCCCTCAGCCGTACCAAGGCGGCACTGAAGGAGGCACAAAATGAGCGCAAGCGGGTCTCTCAGGGTTTTCAGCAGAAGGCTCAGGTGCGGCTGGAGAAGGCGCGCAGGGAACTGCAGGAGCACAGTCAGCGCATCCGCAAGTTCGAGGATAATCTGCGGCGCACCGTTTTGCGCTCACCGGTGAATGGTGTAGTGAAAACACTCTACGTCTACACCGTCGGCGGCGTGGTCAAGGCGGGACAGACAGTGGCCAATATTGTACCGGCCGGCGACCAGCTGATCATCGAATCACGCCTCCCCACCCAGGACATCGGTTTTGTCCAGGTCGGCCAGCCCGCTTTTATCAAGCTTGCCTCATCAGACGCCCTGCGCTTCGGCAACATCGAGGGTGAGGTGATCGCCATCAGTCCCGACACCTACACCGACCAGGATGACGGTCAGGTCTACTACAAAATCCGTATCGCCACTGAAGCGGATCATTTCAGCAAGGGTGAAATGCGCTATAACCTCTTTCCCGGCATGCAGGTATCGGCCAGTATCCGAACCGGCGAGCGCAGTGTGCTTGAGTACCTGCTGACCCCCTTCCTGGCCTCTGCAGAGGAGGCTTTCAGGGAGCGGTAACGGCCAGCCTGCTCTCCTGGTGGTGCTGTATCGTTAAGGCAGAAAAATCACCAGTGCTCGAGCGGTTTGCGGGAAGTATGGAATACACGAAGGATCTCGATGCGTTGCAGTCGAGGGCGAACACGGTAAGGGATAATATAGCGGGTATTGGGAATGACCAGTTCATGGGTTCCTGGTAATCGGCCGGTGTGGTCTAAGGATGGGTTATCACTCAATAAAGATACGGTCTGTACAGTCCGCTGAACGACTGCCCGAGCTGCTTGTGGATCGTCCTGGGCAATATACTCGGCCTCATCATCCAGATTTTTTATTGCTTTGCGCAGCCACTTAACCTGCATTGGTTCCCCACTTACCGAATACAGCCGCTTCTTCCTCCGGGCTGGCGAAATCTTCTTTGTCGGCCTCTTTAATGGCAGTTTTTATCTCCTGAATCTGCCACTCATTGATCTCAATGAACTCTCGAACAGCTTCAGAGGCGAGAAATGACTTGCTGCGGTGTGTTACGGTGGCCAGCTTGTCCAGACGGGACTTAAGTTCTGGTTTCAGGCGGATAGTCATAGTGGTGGACTGGGTCATAGTATGTCTCGATGTGCTTGCTTGTACACAATACGTTACATTATCAGCAGGGCAGTTAGATAGGGCAAGCAATATAGTGCGTCTAAGTTACGGTGACAGTTCACAAAATTATATTCAGTAAATTGTGGCCGTAATTGAAATACACACCCCGACATAGCCGGGATTAGAATAGGGATTTATTTTCTGCAAGGGAAGCATGCTTTATATGCATGTCGCATGAGCAGATTCTTGCTACAGTCACAGAATGAAACTGTTCAGCAAGAAATGAGTGATCAAACAAGTGGGGTGATGAAATGGTCAAACAATTAACAGCCATCATAGGGAAAGAAGATGATAGCTATGTCGCTCTTTGCCCTGAGGTAGATGTGGCAAGCCAAGGTGATACCGTAGATGAAGCAAGGGCCAATTTAAAAGAAGCATTGGAATTGTTCTTTGAAATGGCTTCTCCAGAAGAAATCAATACCCGCCTTCATGATGAAGTGTATATAACTCATGTGGAGGTTGCAGTTGGGTAAGCTTAAGGTCTTTTCAGCAACCCTTTAACCTACATTTCGCACCCATTGATAAACGATTCCAGAATTATTGACTCTATTCTCTGACACCCGACTTACTTATGTAAATACCCACCATCGATCACAAAGCCTCGT
Source organism: Sedimenticola sp. (assembly GCA_040505955.1). GTDB lineage: Bacteria > Pseudomonadota > Gammaproteobacteria > Chromatiales > Chromatiaceae > Vondammii. The sequence goes on from JBEVXT010000656.1 coordinate 3,218, forward strand.
GTAAACCGTGATGGGCACCTTCAATAGCTTCAGGATGTGTCGTCG
>JBEVXT010000657.1:0-3946 GCA_040505955.1 Sedimenticola sp.
GAGTTTTTTTATCAGATACAATCCTTCATTTTAGTGTTGGTCACAGTTTGCGCTTATCCCCGTTTCGACTTGTCCAATCAAATGGCTGTAATTAATCACGTGACATTTTGACGTGGAACTATTGGTCAAGAATCTCCGGATCAAAAAGTCGTATAACTTGTCAAGTGTGCAGACGCCGCAAAATTTGCGCAATATCAACGAAATAGTTGAATATTGTGTGCCGTAAGTCTTAATTTAATACATCATTGACTTGTCCATCCTCACCAAACCACATTTTGTGTGTACCAACTGAATATATTCATTAGAATTGTCGTTCTTTTGCGAGAAACGAAATCAAGAACTTTGCCTAATGAAAGTCATTTAATAATATTGCCCCCATTTGAAGGATACTCTTGTTGCAACGGTATGCATATCAATGATAACATCAACATCGTTTAGTAGACTGCATTATATGACATGAAAAAACAACATCTTCTCACTTTTTAAGAGGTCTTATTTCAAGGTGGAAAAGTTATACGACATTTCGACTGGAAATATTTTGTTGCTGTGAAGGTTATACGACATGTTGACTGGAAATGTGTTGTTGTTGTAAAGGTTATACAACGTCCTGTCAGTAAATATAATACAAGTTTAGTTGAAACCATTATCACTCTCCTACCATATGACAAAGAGACAACTTTTGCTATACGGAAGTGCATGTAACGACTATATACAGGGTGTTTCAATATATCTGACACCCTTTTCCATTGCAAAATTAGCCACCAGAGAGTGGCAGAACCCCGCCAGAAAGAATAGTGAAATAAGCATGAGCATTGCTTGTAAAACTGATGCATTTAGCAAACATGTAATACTGCACCAACAGACAGACGCTGGAGCGATCGCGGGCTATTTAATTTGACCATTTGTAAGCACCGCTCTTCGGGTCATAATGCCATTTATACACCAGTCAATGTAAATCCCCTACAACCCGGCAGGGGAATGTCGAGGCTTTACCGGGGCATACCCCGGCGATTCAACATTTCATTATGCTCCGCACTGCGGGGACTTTACCGGGTCGTTAAAAATGTGCCATGTCGTATCCCGGGGACTTTACCGTTTCTTTCGGGCTTTAACGGGATTTGATCTAAAAACAAAATGCTGGTAAAGCTGTCCCGCAGTGCGGGGCCTACATCGGGGCATTGACGGCAACACAATTAAACGTACCGCTAAATTCCCCGGCCAGGGGGTATGGGGATTTACATTGATTGATGCATAAAACGTTAAAATGCATTGATGCAAGCGCTTAATAACGTATTAATATGTTTTCGTATCTGTCTCAGTACCCAAAGTCAACATAATGACAATATTGATTAAATGCTGTGTAGTCTGTGAGTGTACCGAATTGTAACCTTTCACACAGTATAGAGTCTACACTAAATGTATGCATACTGTTTATTCCACACGACACTTCGGCAGGGCCATAGAGAAATCACGATTCATTCAGGCTACCATTCTGGTGACGTATTATTGTATCCATTATGTTTTTCAGCAACTTGTGTACGATTTTAGCAGGATATTTCAGTGTTTACTAACTGAGCTAGTGATTATTGAAGATAGGTATATGGAACAATAAAGTATTTATTATCATGATATGAGACGCGCCATGAGAAAATATGCCCCATTGGGGTTGCGACCAGCGTAGCCCCTAATCAGCCTGCGCATCCGCGCAGTCTGATCAGGGTCGCTATTTTGGCATTGGAACATTCATTATGCTTCTAATAAACGCTGTATGACGATATCACGCTCCGGGAGTGTGCTAGATGATCAGGAGCTACACTGGTCAATGCCCCAATTGGTTACATGACGCGTCACATATGTGTTCAGGGCAAATTCATAAAACATCGTACGACAATATATTATCGTACGAGGTCCGCTGCGATATTCTGTAATATACGATCCCATAGAGAATGCATGTGCTCGTATATTGCAGAATATCGCAGCAGACCTCGTACGATAATATATTGTCGTACGATGTTTTATGAATTTGCCCCCAGTTGTTTACAACCCAACGCGAGTACGTTTGACATCCCCAGCATCTCCCTCTCCATCCCCATTGAACAGTGGTGTAAAACCACTGGCAGCACTGTGACCTGCTGCCATCCTCCCGCTCCTGCGTTCATTGAGGCTGGTCCGCGCATTGAATGGCCAGTCCAATGATTGGTTGAAGGTCAAGGCATTGCACACTCTGCTGGCGGCCCAACCTCCATCGAGTTATGGTGCCGCTTAACGGGACCCGCTGACTCTTCGCGCCTGCGAACCCCAGGCGGTGAATTATCTCCCGTTGTAATAACTCACTCTATCGTGGGTTTCCAGCCAGCTTGTTCATCCGTGCACGTCATCATCCATTGCCGATCGCTTTATTTTCTTTAAAGTGGTCGTATTTCTCCAACAATTTCGATTTTCTATATAATATGTACGATGAAGAAGCGGTTACGTCCGAAATGTTGGGCATTATGTTTTGCACCTTTCCGTCTGTCCGTCCGTCCGTCTGTCTGTATGTCACACAATGTACACCTTGTGCGTTTAAGTCCGTTTATCAGCCACTGTAATAGACACGGTCACCAAACTTCATCAGCCACTGGTGTATACTAGATACCGACATACATCCCGTGACCTTCATTTGGCATTGACCTACTGTTTCCGCTTCATTGACGTAGCCATTTGTATCGGAAAAGGCTCGCAATATGGGCATCACCCGTGTCTTTCAGACACGCGTTTCTCGTTTAATATAAGTTGGTGCATAAAGACACATGGTAAATATGGTCATTATGTGCGGCTACTGTCAATCCCAGACATAGAACCGTAGCTATATACAAATAGGAAAAATGGTTTAAACGGCAATCCGAGCATTATATCCAGCAAAGTGTGAACTTATCAAAATTGAAGGGTACATATAACGATGAGCCTGCATGTTTCTTGAACGTTCTAGACTAGTACATGTGATTGTCAACGTTCAGAACAGTCAACCTAACAATATGTTTAGATTTGCATACCGTTGCTAACTAGGCATTACATATCACACTACTGTACCCCCAATAGTGTAATATCGATGAAAGTAGGGGGTGCACGGGCCCACTACTGTAACCGCATAATAGTGGTACTGGTGTAACCCGTCGCATACACTTGCTTGCCGTGGGCGACTTTCTTTTTAAAGAAATCACTAAATACCCGACGATTGTATAATAACACTGACCATTATAATCAATTCGAATTTTGATATTTTAGGTGATTGCTGAAATGTCGTGCGACGTCGCACAATGGTCGCACGATGGTCGTACGATGGTCCGCGATCACCATAAATTCACCCATCGCAGGCGATCGTATGACGTCTAATCCGAGGATATAATTTACACTTAACAATATACATGTACAAATCTATATACATGTAGAACCTTGTCTCACGTCAACACTACATTTTAAAACGAAATAAGCTATAAACGGCCTTATTGGACCCACAATCGTTGAAAGACAACGTTGAAATCGTATGTATGTAACTGGCTACGAGCTCCCACACATTTGCTACCATTGTCTGCACCAATTTTGAACCAATATACTATTAAAGCCGGTGTACCAACTGAATTGATCATCTGCGCTGAATGCAAAATGTCGTATAATTAGTTCATGTACATTTTTCTTCCAAGTCAAAATGTCGTATAACTTTAGAATGTACATAAAATACGATTTTAGTGACATATACAAATGTTGATGTCATAACATAATAAAGGGCATTTGAAAGTAAATCAGTGCCAAATTCGAAATTAAAATATGATATATTAGGCACGCAATTAATTTTTTTCTGTTTCCTGAACATTTTACTTTTGTACCCTGAAAAGTTATACGACATTTTGATTTGGAGCCGTCGATATATACATCATGTAAATCGTATCCCTTAATTGTATATACATCT
>JBEVXT010000658.1:0-3820 GCA_040505955.1 Sedimenticola sp.
AACGCAGAATAGATTTAATGATTCTGCACAATAGCTGGAATCTTTAGTGTAGGAGCGAACTTGTTCGCGAAGAGTGTCCTACGAAGCCAATCGCGAACAAGTTCGCTCCTACAGTCAGACTGGCCTCCTGCATTGGAAACCAAGATTTTTCACTGCGTTCTCAGCGTCTCCTCTACCTTCTCCGCGTCCCGCTTTTAACCTCAATCAGCCTCAGCAGGCCCACCATAAGTCTCCACCAGGCGATTGATGCAGCCGCGCAGTTCCAGGCTCATAATGGCAAAATCGACATCGAAACGGGTAGCGGCATCCTCGGCCTCTGCTTCGGCGGCCTCTTCCTGAACCAGATCGAGAAATTTCAGCCGTTTAACGCTGAGATCATCCACCAGCACAAAAGCGATCCGTTCGTTCCACTCCACGGCAAGGCGCACCACCTGTTTGCCGGCATCAAGGTGGGCCTGAATCTCCTCGCCCTCCAGATCCTGGCGGCGGCAGCGGACAATGGCCCCCTCCTCCATCGGGTCACGCAACTCGCACTCATCCTGAATCAGGTAATCACTGGTCGGGGGGGCACCGTTAAGCCAGGAGGTCAGCACTGCGGCCGGTGCACGGGCTGTTTCCAGCGGTTTAAGTGCCAGGGTACCGAGGGTCTCACGCAGCAGAGTGATCAACTCCTCCGCCCGATTGGCGCTGGCGGCATCGACGACCAGCCAGTGATCCCGGGTATCGATATAGGCGTAGGTGAGCGTGGATTTAACAAAGGCTCTCGCCAGCAGATCAGTCATTATCCCGTCTTTCAGCTCCTCACGTTCCCGCCGCCGTACCTTGCGTCCCTCCTGCTCCTCTATCAGTGCCGCCTTCTCATCCAGCAGTTCCCGCACCACCGCCGCCGGGATCACCTTATCCTCCCGCCGAACACAGATCATGATGCAGTCGCCAACAGGGTGCGTAAGCTGCTCACTGTTGCGCCCAAGGGGGGGGAACCAGCCGCTAACCGACATCTCCAGCGTGCCGCACTCCCTGGCTGCTCTCTCCTGCAGCGCCTCATGCAACGCTTCCGAATCGAGATCGAAGGGTTTGCTCAGTCGATAGAGTTGAAGGTTTTTGAACCACATGGAGATCGCCTCTGAAAAAGCAGGCATTATCGCGGATGCGGGAAATTCTATCCAGCGCTGATCTTCACCGGCTGCCGTTTGGCGCCCCAATCTCCGGGAGTCGCCTCGAACACACCGGCACAAGATGTGCCACAGAAACGGCAGGCGCCACTGGTGGTAAGATTCCACTCTCCCAGCTGATACCAGTCCCGCTCAATCAGCAGCTTGCCACAGGAGTGGCACCAGGTGCTGTCACCCGCCGGATCGTGAACATTACCTGTGTAGGCGTAACGAACGCCGTTACTGATAGCGATCTCGCGTGCCCTGGTCAGAGAGGAGAGTGGTGTCGGCGGGTGATCCCGCATCTTCCAATCGGGGTGAAAAGCCGAGAAGTGCATCGGCACCTCCGGGCCAAGGTGCTCCACCACCCAGCGGCTCATCTCATCAAGCTCTTTGTCGGAGTCGTTCTCCCCCGGAATCACCAGGGTGGTGAGTTCCACCCAGACATCGGTCTTCTGCTTCAGGTAGATCAGGGTATCGAGCACCGGCTGCAGGTGACCGCCGGTCAGTTTGTGATAGAAGCGCTCGGTGAATGCCTTGAGGTCGACATTGGCGGCATCTATGTGTTGAAAAAATGTCTCCCTTGCCCCGGGAGAGATATAGCCCGCCGTCACCGCTACCGTCTTTATCTGCCGCCGCTGGCACTCAATGGCGGTATCGACGGCGTACTCAAGAAAGATCACCGGATCGTTATAGGTAAAGGCGACGCTGCGGCACCCCAGCCTCTCAGCCGCTTCGGCAATAACCTTGGCAGGGGCGGCGTCGGCAAGGGTGTGCATCTCCCGGGATTTGCTCATATCCCAATTCTGGCAGAAGCGGCAGGCGAGGTTGCATCCGGCGGTGCCAAAAGAGAAAACCGGAGTTCCCGGAAGGAAGTGATTGAGAGGTTTCTTCTCGATCGGATCGATGCAGAAGCCACTGGAGCGGCCATAAGTGGTCAGAACAATCTCACCACCCTTGCGACCGCGAACGAAACAGAGCCCCAACTGCCCCTCTTTCAGCTTGCACTCACGGGGGCAGAGATCACACTGTACTCTGCCGTCATCCAGCCGATGCCAATAATTGGTCGGATGGGCGTCTCTGATCTCTGTCATCTATTCGCTTCCTTCTTCCGTCACACCCCATTTCATTATAGTTTGCACCCAATCAATTGTAGAAAACAGATTAAATTCCCTTGACTATTATGACAATAGCCTAGAATAGAGGAGTAGAAAGGAGAGAGTGATGAACGAAATCAAACAACCGGCTGTGGCAGGCCTGTTCTACCCGTCCGACACGGATGAGCTGAAAGCGGATGTGAGGCGGTTTCTTGCCGAGGCCAAACCGGGCGCTGACAGGCCTCCGAAGGCGCTGATCGCCCCCCATGCAGGTTATATCTACTCCGGGCCGGTGGCTGGCAGCGCCTATGCCGGGTTGCAACACAGTTCGTCAACGATCAGCCGGGTAATTCTGCTGGCCCCAGCCCACCGCCTCGGTTTCAGCGGGCTGGCACGCTCCAGTGCCAGACAGTTTCGAACCCCTCTGGGGGATATACCGGTAGACCGGGAAGCGATTGAAAGCATCTCCGGGTTACCACAGGTACAACTCCTGGATGCCGCTTTCGCCGAAGAGCACAGCATCGAGGTGCAGCTGCCGTTTCTCCAGGAGTGCCTGGAGCAGTTCACCCTGGTTCCCCTGCTGGTCAGTGATGCCACACCCTCCCAGGTGGAAGAGGTGCTGGAACTGCTGTGGGGTGGCAGTGAGACCCTGATTGTCATCAGCTCCGATCTCAGCCACTACCTCGACTATGAGAGCGCCCGCCGGATGGATGAAGAGGCTACCCGCGCCATCGAGACACTGCACCCGGAGGCGCTGGGGAACAACAGCGCCTGCGGCCGGATTCCGATCAAGGGGCTGCTACTGGTGGCAAAACAGTACCATCTGCATGCCAAAACAGTGGATCTGCGCAACTCCGGTGATACTGCCGGTCCGAGAGACAAAGTAGTGGGATACGGTGCTTATGTGTTCAACTGAGACTATCGGCAACACCCTGAATCCATCAGAGCGGCAAATTCTGCTAAAACTTGCCCATGATTCCATTCGTCACGGCCTGGAGCAGAACTCACCCCTGCATCCCGACGGCAAAGACTACCCCGAGAGCCTGCAGGTCACACGCGCTGTATTCGTCACACTGCAGCGTCATGGAAAGCTGCGTGGCTGTATCGGCCACCTGGAGGCGATTCAGCCACTACTGCAGGATGTGTGTGAGAATGCTTATTCCGCCGCTTTCCGCGATCCCAGATTCTCTCCCCTGGGTGCGGATGAACTGGCGGATCTGGATCTGCACATCTCGGTACTGACCCCCTCTGTACCCATGTCATTCACCGGCGAAGAGGATCTCATCAGACAGCTGCAGCCGGGAGTGGATGGACTGATCATGGAAGACGGCATGCGTCGCGGCACTTTTCTCCCCTCAGTATGGGAACAGCTACCCACTCCTGCCGTTTTTCTCCGTCAACTTAAGCTTAAAGCCGGTCTGACTCCCGATTACTGGTCAGATAGCCTTACCGTACGCCGTTACCATACTGAGTCATTTCCATAGCCATACCTGATTACCCCTGAAACTCAGCCGGAAAGAGGGTGAGAGAGGACACCCATCATCTTCTCAGGGTCAAGTGATGGGTGTCCTG
>JBEVXT010000658.1:3920-11018 GCA_040505955.1 Sedimenticola sp.
CCCTACCAGCTCTTACTCCTTAGGTAGGGCCTGTTCCACCAGTTCAATCCAGTGGCGCACAGGGACTTTAGAGGCTGTACCAAGGTGAAGCTGGCAACCAATATTGGCGGTAGCAATCACTTCCGGGTTATCTACGGTGAGGGCATCCAGCTTACCTTTGAGTAGTTGCTGACTCAGCTTCGGCTGCAAAATGGAGTAGGTACCGGCGGAGCCACAGCAGTGGTGTTTGTCGCGGGTCTGGGCCAGATCGAAGCCCAGCCGCTGGAGAATATCCTCCACCACCCCGGAGAGCTGCTGCCCATGCTGGAGTGAACAGGGACAGTGAAAGGCCATCTTCTCCTTGTTGGCACTACTTAACTGCAGTTGTGAAAGATCCTCAGCTGCCATCACTTCACTCAGATCCTTTGCCAACGCAGAGACACGCACCGCCTTCTCAGCATATGCAGCAGCATCATCCTTCAGCAGCTCCCCATACTCTTTCACCACAGAACCACAGCCGGAGGCTGATATCACAATCGCCTCTGCACCCTGCTCTATGGCTGGCCACCAGGCATCAATATTGCGTTTGAAAGCCGCAGTCCCTTCATCGTGCGCACCCAGGTGATAACTGACTGCCCCGCAGCAGCCTGCAGAGGGTGCCGTCACGAGGGTAACCCCTAGACGATCAAGCACTCGGGCGGCGGCAATATGGGTGTTGGGTGTTGCCGCTGGCTGGGCACACCCTTCAAGGGCCAGCATGATCCGTGGATGGCTGGCGGCAGGCCAGGGCAGTGGCCGCTGTTTTGGCGGAATCGTCTTTTTCAATGCCCCCGGCATAACCGGCCTGACGAGCTGTCCTGCCCATAGCAACAGACCAAAGCGCCCTTTGTAGGGCAATATTTTGCGCAGGGCCCAGCGTATCAACCGTGCAACTGCAGGGCGTGGCAACTGCTCCTCCAATAGCGCTCGGCCAAAGTCGATCAGACGGCCATAGTGAACGCCCGATGGACAGGTGGTTTCACAGCTTCGGCAGGTAAGGCAGCGGTCGAGGTGGATGCGGGTACGTTCCGTCACCTTCCCACCCTCAAGCAGTTGCTTGATCAGGTAGATACGCCCCCGGGGACCATCCCGCTCATCAAACAGTTGTTGATAGGTGGGACAGACTGCCGTACAGAAGCCGCAGTGAACACAGTTACCGATAATCGATTTTGCTTCATCAATACCCGGTAGGGATTGGAAATTCTGGTGGATTTTTGTCTGCATGGCAGTAGCCTACAACCAGCCGTAGAAGCGACCGGGATTGAGTACACCTTTGGGGTCAAATGATGCTTTAAGACCCTTTTGAATTCGCTGCAGGGCATCGGGGACGGTGTGAAACACCTCTCCCGTACGATCGCCATGGCGGTAGAGGGAGAGGTGCCCCCTCCCCTCCTCGGCATACCGCTCCATCTCACTACGATCATATGTACCACGAATCCAGCGTTGGGCGCCGCCCCAGTCGATCAACCAGTCTCCGCCAAGCGGTGGCAGTGGCGCACTGGAGTTGATAGAGAAGCGCCACAGCGGGGCATCTCCCTGAAAAAAGTCCAGCTGCTGCTCTCCCACTCCCTGCCAGAAGGCAGAGGCATCCGCCATCACCTCACCGTCCAGTTTATCCACCGCACTCGCCACCGCTCTGGAGGCACCTTCGAGGCGCAGGTAAAGTCGCCCATCGAGCCAGGCAGAAGCACTAATCGGCAACGACTGTCCAGAGAGTTCGTTCATCTTGCAGATAGCTTCACCCGCAGCCACCGCCATCACCAGAGTGGCTATAGCTGTGTGTCGGGGCATCACTTTCATGCTGATCTCGGTAATCACACCCAGGGTGCCGAAAGCTCCCGCCTGAAGCCTGGAGACATCATAACCGGCGACATTCTTCATCACCTGACCACCAAACTTCAGATGTTCGCCTTTGCCGTTAATCAGGCGCACACCGAGGACAGCATCCCTGATCGAACCTTGCCAGGGGCGTGCAGGACCGGAGAGATTGCAGGCCAGGGTGCCTCCGAGGGTAGCGTGGCCATCAAATGCGGGAGACTCAAACTGACAGACCTGGCCGTTTTCAGCCAATGCCTGATTGATCTCCTCGATAGTGGTACCGCAGCGTGCCGTCAGTACCAGTTCGGTGGGGTTATAGGAGACTATCCCCTTATGATCCGCCACCATTAAGGGTTCTCCCGACGCCTCACGACCCAACGATACCTTGCTGCCACCACCCACTATATTAAGAGGAGAGGTCGCCTCATAGGCCGCTCGAACCGACGTCACCAACGCTTTACTGATATCGTTCATTAAAAACTACTCTACTTTAGTCTCTGTCTGGAAAGGTGCATTTTCCCCTCCCCTTGCGGGGAGTTTCCGCATAAACACTAACCACCTTGCGGCTCAATGGAACGGTACTCCTGGCAACTCTTCAGCTCCGGTATGCCCTTACCGGGATTCAGCAGCCCACTGGGGTCAAATACCGCCTTGATAGCATGAAACTGGGCAAGCTCGCTCTCATTAAACTGTGTATGCATCTGCCGGAGCTTCTCGACCCCGACACCGTGCTCTCCGGTAATACAGCCACCCACCTCAACGCTGAGTTCAAGGATACGGGTACCAAACTCCTCGGCCTTCTCCAACTCCCCAGACACACCGGTGTCAAAAAGGATCAATGGATGCAGATTGCCATCTCCGGCATGAAAAACATTGGCCACGCGCAAGCCGTAGTGCCTGGACATCTTCTCTATCTCCATCAGCACATGAGCCAATTGACTTCTTGGGATGGTGCCGTCCATGCAGTAGTAGTCGGGAGAGATCCGGCCGACAGCCGGAAAGGCAGACTTGCGTCCCTTCCAGAGCAGCGCCCGTTCCTCCTCGCTTTCCGATTTTCTGCAGCTAAAGGCCCCGTGCTCCATAAACAGCTTTTCCGCCCGCACCAGATGCTCTTCCACCTCTTCGCTGCTGCCATCCACTTCGCACAGTAGCAGTGCCTTGGCCTCCGTGGGATAACCCGCACCGACGAAATCCTCTGCTGCGGAAATGGCGAGGCTATCCATCATCTCCAGTCCCGCCGGGATAATACCGTTGGCAATCACTGCCGCTACTGCATTGGCCCCCTTCTCGACATCATCAAACGCCGCCATCACCACCCGGGCAGCCTCTGGCGTTGGCAACAGTTTTACGGTGATCTCCGTCACCACGCCGAGCAAGCCTTCAGAGCCGATCAACAGGGCATTGAGATCGTAACCGGCAGAGTCAAGACTATCGCCTCCTATCTGAATCACCTCTCCCTCCACAGTCACCAGTTCGAAACCAAGGATGTTGTGAACAGTGAGTCCGTATTTCAGGCAGTGGACACCGCCGGCGTTCTCCGCCAGATTGCCACCGATGGTGCAGGCAATCTGGGATGAGGGATCGGGGGCGTAATAGAGACCAAACTCCGCCACCGCCTCACTAATCGCCAGGTTACGTACACCGGTCTGTACGCGCGCAATGCGCGCAAGAGGATCAACTTCAAGAATGCGGGAAAACTTTGCCAGCGAAACAACAACCCCTTCACTATTGGGCATGGCCCCCGCACAGAGCCCCGTCCCCGCACCACGCGCAACTACAGGCACCTGATGCTGATGACAGAGAGCCATTACCTGGCGTAATTGCTCAAGATTCTCAGGCAGCACCACCAATAGAGGCATCTCGCAATAGACAGCAAGTCCATCGCACTCGTAGGGTTTTTGTGTCTCTTCATCACTGATGACACTCTCTACTGGAAGAAAACGCCGTAGCGCTTCTACCAACATCATCTGTTTGTCTATCCGGATTTGATTCATGGAATTACCAACGCTTTCTATTCAAAAGACAATCTGTATCTGTAACGGCACCGATAAAGTGAGCTAAACCAGTAGAATCCAAGGCCTTTACTCTATTGGAACCTGAATCTATCTGTGCCATACGGTCAGCAAACCAACCACAGACTGTTCTTTATAACTGGGCTCGCTCCAGGTAGACGCCAGTGGCGCATACCCATCGTAACCCTACGATCCTTACACTTTACTTAATGCATCGATTATGAAACGTTGTCACATCGGTATACAGAGAAATCTAGCTTATCGCCAATACCGTCACTTCGCATCACCATTGACCAGAAAAGCACTCCCTGCCTCACTCAACTACAGGCAAAAGATTACTACAGCCTCCTCTGACTGCCGGCCTAGTCGCTCAAATATGGCAATTCCAATAAGACCGGTAGAGATTGATTGAGATTTCAGTGCGCCAGAAAGTACTCCATCCCGACCTCGCACACGCCATATCTTGCTGTGGCGTACCCGAACAGATACCGATACCACCAACAATTTCATTACCCACAACGACTGAAAAACCGCCCTCAACTACACACAAGCTAGTGTGAATTCCATAGACAAGATTTCCCGGCACGCATACCCGGACAGGGACTTGCACCCTGCAAGGTGCACCAAGCTTCACTTGGCGCTCTAACGTTGTAAATCATCTGTATTTTGCAGTGGTGTTAAAATTCGACAAAATAAACGTAGCGAGTGCCAAATTTAAGCGCCGCTGTAAAATGCCAGGTGGATTTACCTCGTTAGATTTGTTTATACCAATTCTCTATTTTTAATTTTGACACTCTTGAAAATTCTTTTGTGTTGTTTGTAACTAATATCCCTTTCTTTGCGAGTGCTGTACCTGCAATTAGCACGTCACAAGCACCTATTGGTGTGCCTTTTTTTTCAAGGTTAGCTCTAATCAAAGCAGCAAAATATGCCGCTTCCTCTTCAAATGGTAAAATCTCAACCAAGGAGCACAGCTCTTTTAATTGGGCTTGCCTTTTTCGTGGAGAAGTAGATTTTGCTATTCCATACTCTAATTCGTACAGCACTACAGAAGGAATAGCAATATTTTTTGGGGACACTTCAAGAAACTTTTTTGGCACGCCTCCGATTCCTTTAAAGAAATAAATTAATGTATTTGTATCAATAACATACATTATAGCGTTTCTCGCTTGGCATCTTTTCCTTCATTAGACCTAATATCATCAATCGACGGAAAATCCTCCCATGCCCCTGCCAGCTCTACAACTGACTGAGGCCATTCATTTGCTACTTTGTCCTGAATAAGCCTAGCTATCCACTTACTCTTTGATAAATGGGAAGATTTTGCTGCATCCACCATTTTCCGCTCAATGTCTTCTTCCAAATAAATTGTCACTTGCCCCATAACCAACTCCAATACGAATATATGTTTAATTATATGTTTCAATTGCAATTTGTCAACATTGAGAAGTGCGATGAAAAACACCGGAAAATCGTTGGGTAGGTCAGGGCCTCACGGCCCTTTCTCCCTATCCAGATTATGCCTTTTTATTTCGATTAACTGCCAGCAGGAAAACGAGGACACCCATCATTTGACATATAACAAAGGTATGTTACAGCAATAGAACGATAAGAGAACCACTATATTTAAAGGATTGACATGTCAAAACCAAGGAAAGCCCTCATTAGCCTCGACAGCACCCCCTACTACCATTGCATAAGCCGCTGTGTACGTCGCGTCTTTAGAGGTGATAGGCGCGCTGATGAGTACGTTATTTTCAAAGTTAATCAAGATGTTGTACCTTGGTTGTCTTGCCCGACTACGGTTCGACACTTTTGGTAACCGCCATGGTACGGATCCGTATGCCTGGTGGTGTGGGAGGGAGGGAGATCAAAACCCCCTTCCTATCCTTCTTAAGTTTCATCTCTATTCCTCTAACTTGGTGTGAGAGGTTGTAACTTCTTGTTTTTTGTTTGCACTAGACATCATTCTTTCCAGTGCAGGCCGAATGTATGCCTTGTAGTATGACATTGCTGTATCTTCTGTTGGAAATACCTCCTGTGACTCCCATTCTTCATAACCTCCTTGACATTCAACATTATCCCAAGTATGAACAATAGCTACATAACCACTTCTCAATGAGCTATATGCAACACCACCTTTCATACGAACACCAGCCTTTAACCCCTCTGTTTTTGATTTGGTTTTTGCACCGCAACATTTTTTGTACTTTATTCTTGAGCCACATGGGCAAGGATCATTTCTATTAATTTTGCTCATAATAACTATTTCAACTTACCAAAATACATCGAACTTTGATTTGTCATTCTGAAATTTAACGTCGTGCTTCAGCGGGCCAGCGAAAATGGCATTGCTTTTGCATCAGCAAAACGGCATGCAGTTTTGCTGGTTCCTCTGCAAGCACCTTGTTAGATGCTTTACGCATGAAGTGTATGCTCTAAAGCATCTGCCACCCATTGGTTAATACTTTTTTCTTCTGATGTTGCGATAGCTGCAATTTCACTATGTAGCTTGGACGGGATTCTTAAATTGAATTTTCCAGAATATTCTTTCCTTGGATTGATACCGGTTTCTTCACAAACCTCTAAAAATGTTTGCAATGATTTTTTAAATTCTCTACGTAGCTCAGCTGGGCTTTTGCCATAAAAATCTGCCCCACCATTCAGACCAAGTATTTCTCCCCGAAACATATCAATTTCTGGATCATATTCAATTTTTGCCTTATAAGACTCATTTTCCATAATATTCATGGAGTTACCTCATTTTCTTCAAACCATTTACGAATGCTCGCAACAGCTCCCTTATCTGTAGACGGTGATGGATGAGGCCTATGAAATATTCTAACTTCACCAAATAGGACTACTGCAATTCGGGAACCTGCTCTTTCAGATACATCGGCCCCTAAAGCTACAAAAAGCGATTCAATATCCTTCCAATGTACATTTCCACTGGTCAGATGCTTAAAAATTTGCTCTAGAGTTTTCAGATGTTTTTTCTTCATACTATCAATGGTACTACATATTGGTACTATTGCAAATTGTCATGAGCATCTAATGTTTTAGTTACCCGGCCTTACTCAGAAAAATATCAGGGGTCAGGTCTAGATTCAAAGCTTTTCTCATCAACAGGCTTCTATTCTAGACCTGACCCTCGCTGTACAAAGAGAGAGTGAAATGAGACAAAGAGACCTATTCATTGATGTAACAAGACTTTTTGATGAACTCTGCACAATCGAGAGATTGAGCGAAG
>JBEVXT010000659.1:0-3242 GCA_040505955.1 Sedimenticola sp.
CGGCGCTCCACCAGCACCTGCAACATCTTCTCGTAGACTTTTGCCTGACCCTGGATAATCAGAGGCAGCAGGCGGCCATTCTTAATCAGTGGGTGGTCAGGTAGTCGGCCGGGGTTGGCCAGTCGCATGATGTTCTCATCCTGCAACTCCATCACCCAGTTCAGCAGATGATCCTTGGGCGGCAGGCGTTTCCACTCCTCTTGAGCCGGCAGGATGCCTGGGATAAAGGTTTCACGCACCCGGCTGGTCATATCATCATCCCCCTGGACGATCTCCCTCAACCAGTAGGTTTCGATATAGATACCACGCCCGAGGAACCAGGCAAGTGGAGCCAGTTGCGGATTATAAGAGTGGTAGCACTCCGCCTCGGGGAGTGACTCCACCAATTCAGTCATCATCTGGTGCAGGCTGCTTAGCTGCCCCAGCAGGTTGTCATTGTTCATGTGGTTTTCGGTTTGCCTGATAATTTAAGTACGGTATTCAGTAATACACCAAAATGGTCTGCTTGATAATCCTGAAGTCGGTTGTAGGAGCGAACTTGTTCGCGAAGAGCACGCTACGTAGCTGATCACGAACAAGTTCGCTCCAAATGCAGCGCTGTTTCCACTGAACTGGTTTTCAGGATTATTGTGCATAACTATTTACGCAAAAAGTTGCGAATAGGGAATGGTAACCCATAGGCTCAGAGGGAACGAGTGTATCTCTCTCACAGATCGATCTTCTGTGCCTTGTCAGCCTGCGGCCACCGTACGATTGGCGGCCCACTGTCGCAGGTAAGCGATTTTTTCGGCCATCACCACCGAGATCGGCCGAGTGCGCTCCAGCTCTTCCAGTAGTTGGTTGGTGTCCAGTTTGTTCTCCCTGGCGTGGGCGGCGTAGAGGGCGGAGACGATCGCCTGTTCAATCTCGGCACCGGTATAGCCGTCACTGCCGTCGCTGAGTGACTCCAGGTCGAAGCCGCTGGGCGGCAGGTTGCGCCGTCGCAGATGGATCTCGAAGATCTGTCGCCGCGCCTCGTCTGTGGGGAGGTCGATAAAGAAGATCTCGTCGAGTCGGCCCTTGCGCATCAGCTCCGGTGGTAGCCGTTCAATATCGTTGGCGGTGGCGACGATAAACACGCCCCTCCTCTGCTCTGCCATCCAGGTCAGCAGGGTGCCGAGAATACGGCGGCTGAGCCCCTCGTCGGAGTCACTCTCCGCCACTCCCTTCTCGATCTCATCCATCCACAGGATGCAGGGCGCCATGGTTTCCGCTACCTCCAGGGCGTGTCGCAGGTTCTTCTCGGTCTCGCCGATATATTTGTTGTAGAGGGCGGCAAAGTCGAGACGCAGCAGGGGTACACCAAAAGCGCCCGCCACCGCTTTGGCCGCAAGACTCTTGCCCGCGCCCTGTACTCCCAGCAGCAGGATTCCTTTGGGTCGGTCTAGGGCGCCTGGGCTGCCGTTGAACGCTTTGTGGCGGTGGCTCAACCACTCCTTGAGATTCTCCAGGCCGGCGACATCGGCAAAGTTGGCGGTGTCGTACTCAAAAGAGATAACACCCCCCTTGCCAAGCAGCTCGTACTTCGCCTTCATTATTCTCGGCAGGTCGTCGTGGCTGATGGCACCGTCATCCTCGATGGCATTGCGTATCAGCCGGCGGGCGTCGGTGGCGGTGACGCCGGTGAGGGTGGTGGCGAGGCGTTTCACCGCCCCCGAATCGGTATCGATCCTGCGGCGGTGGGTGTTCTGCCAACGCTTTGCCTCCTCCGTGATCAGTCTTTTTATCCCGGCGCGATCCGGCAGCTGCAGATTGAATCGGGCGGTCAGATGGCGCAGCTCATGTGGGATGTCGATGGCATGACTGAGCAGTACCAGGGTGCGCGGAATCAGTTCATGTCCCTGGGCGATCTCCTTGATCAGTCGCACATGCACAGGATCCTTCAGGTAGGGGTGAAAATCGAGCAGAACAAAGTAGCCGGGGCGGGAGAGGGCTTTGATATGTTTTAGTGCATCACCGGGGCCTGCGGTGAGCTTCTGTGCCGGGAAATCCGCCTCCAGGCGTTTCAGCCCCTCGGTGACGGTCCATTGAAACATGGGGTGATCAAGACGCAGGCCAAGATGGGCGAACAGCTGCACCAGCCTGGGCTCTTCAAGAGACTCTATGATAATGATCGGTGTACGTGAACCCAGAAGCAGTTCGAGATCATGCAGCTCTTCCATAAATAAAAACTCCGGGTGATTTTAACCCGGAGTTTATCAGCCTTAAGAATCAGACGCAGCCAGTGGGCTTGGGCAGACCGCCGTATTTGGTAATCGGTTTCATCGGGCCGGTTAGCCAGAGCTTGAACAGATCCTTGGAGTTGGCGCCGAGATACTTGGAAAATTTACGGATCGGCGGTACCACTGAGTGCTCTTCATAGTATTCACGGGCCTTTATGATCTGACTCCATCGCTCTTCGCTCAGCTCATATTCATCGGCATCAGCCATGGTGTAAGCAACTTCGGGTGTCCAGATGTTCATGTCAGTCAGATAGCCATCGCCGTCACGGGAGGGGGTTTTGATATTCATCGAGCTACTCCTTTCATAAAACACAGTAAAATGCTAGGTAATTATGAAAGTATTATATACTCCGAAAAAAATAAATCTACTACTAATTTACTAGGGAATTATTCAGGTAGGATAATCTGCTGTAGACGGTAGGGGATTTCATCGCTGCCGGTCACTGCCGGATCCAGGGGTAGCCGCAGAAGTTGGTCACCCCGAAGCAGGTCAATACCTTCACTGTCGACGCCAACCGGCTCACCCTTCAGGTTACCTGATAACAGTAGGGGAGGGGTGGCGACAAGTGCCTGCAACAGCCCCTCCTCTTCTTCGGGGGAGAAGCGCGCCGGCTGTGAGAGCCTTCCCGGATCGAGCCAGCGAGCGGCGCCAAAACCACCCACCCAGTAGAAACGCTCCGTCTCCAGTAGATGGAAGTTGAAGTTGAGCTGTTCGTAATAGGATCGGCTGTGGGGGAAATAGCGGAAATGACGCTCTTGCTCCCAGGTCGGGAGGTCGGCGGCAGGAGTGACTCTTCCCAGGCAGCAGAGCCTGGCTAACTGCTGACTGTCACCGTCTCCCTGTTCAGTCAGCGTCAAGCTGCAACGAGGATCGGCCGTCAGGTTGCGTGTGTGCTTTGCCAGGTGACTGAGCAGCAGTAGCGGCCTCCCATGATGATCCAGGCTGTAGGGAAGGAGGGAGCCGAAAGGGTAGCCGGGCAG
>JBEVXT010000659.1:3342-5627 GCA_040505955.1 Sedimenticola sp.
CCGGCGGAGATCCGGCAAAACAGCTCGCGGTTTCTGCTCTTTCTGATGGCTTACAACAGCGGCAGAATCTTCAGCTACGCACTGGCCGGAGCCCTCCTCGGTTGGCTTGGCGGTGGTCTGCTGGAGGCGCTTGGTGAGGGACAGGGGCATCGCTGGCTGCAGTGGTCGGCGGCGTTGATGATGGTGCTGATTGGCCTGCATGTAGCGGGCTGGTTGCCGAAGCTGGCCCAGGTGGAGCGCATCGGTGCGCCCTTGTGGCGTCGTCTGGAACCGCTGGGGCGTCGTCTGATACCGGTGCAGAGTCTACCGACAGCGCTGGTCTACGGCTTTATCTGGGGCTGGCTGCCGTGTGGGCTGGTCTACACCATGCTGCTCTCAACCGCCGCCAAAACCGGCCCTCTGAGCGGTGCGCTCTATATGGCTGCCTTCGGTATGGGAACTCTGCCGGCGGTTGTCGCCGCAGGCCTGGTCACCGGCGGCTTGTATGGTCTTGCCCGCAATCCTTACCTAAAGGTTGCGGTAGGATTTACCATTATATTGATAGGCCTCCTGACACTCTGGTTTCCGGAGTTGCTGGATGTGGCTGCAACAGGTTGAGATCTGATGATGAAGAGAGAAACGAGTGTGTTGGGTGGTTCAGCGGAATTTCTTCGTGTACTGCATGCCGCCCGAATGGTTGCCGCCACCGATGCCCCGGTACTGATTTCGGGAGGGCCGGGTAGTGGCAAGGCGCTACTGGCCAGAGAGATCCACGACAGCGGCCGGTGGGCGGCAAAACCGTTCTTTGCTATCGCCTGTGCCGGTATCGAGGCGACCGAACTGGAACGGGGAATACTTGCCGGTGAGGCGGGTGCCACTCTCTTTCTCGATCAGGTTGCCGACCTCACAGCGATGGGGCAGGCGCGACTGTTGCATCTCCTGGAGTTGATGGAGAACGGATCGTCCGGTTGTCCGTTGATGCGTCTGATTGCATCCACCGGTCATGACCTCTCCGCTCTGGCGGTAAGTCCGGACTTCAGAAAGGATCTTTTCCACCGGCTGCAGGTGGTGCCTCTCGAACTGCCTCCCCTGCGTCAGCGCGGTGGCGATATTATCTTTATGCTCAAGCAGTTCACCATTGACTTGGCACGTCAGCACGGGCGTAAGGCGCCCCGCTACTCAGTCACCTGTCGTAATCTGTTCAAGGGGTACGCCTGGCCCGGCAATGTACGCGAGCTGCGCAACTTCTGTGAGCGGATGGTGATTCTCCACTCAGGTTGCATGGTGCAGCCAGCGGATCTGCCCCTTGAGATGCGGCGGGAAGCGGAAACCAAGCGCAGTGGCGGAAGTTTTCTGTTGCCGGCCGAAGGTATTGATCTATCGGCCCTTGAAGGGGATATGATCCGCCAGGCTATCGCGATGACGGGTGGCAACCGCAGCAAGGCGGCGCGCCTGCTCGGTGTCAGCCGCGATACGCTGCTCTACCGTATTCAGAAACACGCTATCTAAAGGATCCCTTCAACGGCCGGCGCCGAAACGCTTCTGCAGGTAGTTGTTGATGTCTGTCGACTCATACAACCACTGCTCAGTACCCTTCTCGTCACGGATAAGCAGGCAGGGCACCTGATTCTTGCCGCCCCCCTCAAGCAGCGCTCTGGCATGTGCCCGGGAGAGGTTGGGGTTGTGCATTTCAATATCCAGCCCCAGCTGCTTGATGACACGCTGCACCCGGTAGCAGTAGGGGCAGCTGCGGAAGCAGTAGAGCTCCAGCTCTCCTTTCTGCAGCACTACAGGCTGTTTTCCATCCGGGGGGCCGGTATGGGTCAGACTTGAACCCCCGCCTACAACGCGCCTCAGCAGTGTTGTCAGGATCTTTATCACTTCTGTTTTGAGCTGTCCATGCACTCCTGGGTGTCGGCGGAGCGACCGCCTTTTGTGTGCCACTCTTCCAGGGTCATGGTGTGCAGTGCAAGGGCATGGAGAGAGTCGTTGAAGGCATCCTTCAGCAGATTATTGATCAGCCGGTGGCGGGCAATAAGCTTTTCACCTTTGAACTTGTCGCTGACGACAGTCACCTTGAAATGAGATTGGGCCCCTTCAGGGACGCTGTGCATATGGCTTTCATCTATCACTTCCAGAAACTGCGGTTGAAGCGCATCAAGGATTGCCTTCTCGATAGTCTCTTTCATATATCACCCTCACTGGATCGCTGTTGACCTTGTTGTCGGATTGTAACACCCATAATGAAGTCGCTGTAACCTGGTGGATGAGGGGGTGCTTAGGATAGAAAGAGTGCTACTATTTGA
>JBEVXT010000659.1:5727-8041 GCA_040505955.1 Sedimenticola sp.
AACTGACAACTGACAACCGGAATTTGATGAAGCCGAAAGATCAACCCCATATAGGTGATAACCCGTCGCTGGTAATTTCACCCGTCAAAGCTTTTGCCGACAACTACATCTGGCTGCTGCGCAATCCCGGTGGCGATGTGGCGGTTGTCGTTGACCCCGGTGATGAAGAGCCGGTGCTCGATTATCTGCAGCAAGAGAAGTTGAGCCTTGGCGGGATACTGCTTACCCACAAGCATGGGGATCATACCGGCGGTGTTGCCGACCTGCTAAGTGCCTGGCCCAATGTGCCCGTGTTTGGGCCGGCGGCGGAGCCGATCAGGGGTGTGACCGAGAGTGTGAGAGGAGGTGAGCGGATTTCGATTGCTGGCCTGTCTGCGGAGTTTCAGGTAATGGATGTTCCCGGGCATACCGAGGGCCATGTTGCCTACTACGGGGAGGGCGTGCTGTTTTGCGGCGATACTCTGTTTGCGGCGGGCTGTGGCCGGGTCTTCAGCGGCACTCACCAGCAGCTCTATGACGCACTCCGGCGCATTGCCCTACTGCCTCCGGAGACGCTGATCTACTGCGCCCATGAATATACCGAGGCCAACATCGGCTTTGCCCGCTGGGTGGAGCCGGAAAACCCGCTGATCCAGGCGCGTCAGGAAGAGGTACACCGCCTGCGTGGTGTTGGAGAGCCGACGGTGCCCTCTACCCTGGAGTTGGAGTTGGAGACCAATCCATTTATGCGCACTGCGGTGCCTGCAGTTGTCGCGGCGGCGGCGCGTTACACAGGTAGAGAACTCACCGATGGTGGCGAGATTTTTACTGCGATAAGAGAGTGGAAGGACAGAGAGTACGACTGATGAGTGATGCAATCCTGATCAAGAATGCACGTATGGTCAATGATGGACAGATCCTTGAAGGGGATATGTTGGTCAGAAAAGGCCGTATTGAACAGATATCACCGGAGATTCCGGCCCCGGAGGGGATCAAGCTTCTGGATGCCCGGGGGCGGTTGCTGATGCCGGGAATGATCGATGATCAGGTTCACTTTCGTGAGCCGGGGCTAACACACAAAGGTGACATCGCCAGCGAATCCCTCGCTGCTCTGGCGGGAGGTATCACCAGTTTTATGGAGATGCCCAACACCAATCCCCTTGCCGTGGATCACGATGCCCTGGAGAGTAAATTTACCCTGGCCGCCGACAAGGCTCACGCCAACTACAGCTTCTACCTCGGCGCCACCAATGACAATATCGAAGTGATTCGCTCACTCGACCCAAAGCAGGCCTGTGGTATCAAGGTCTTTATGGGAGCGTCCACCGGCAACATGCTGGTGAACAGGGAGGAGACGCTGGATGCAATTTTCAGAGACGCCCCGACGCTGGTGGCGACCCACTGTGAGGATACGCCGACCATAGAGCATAACGAAGCGCTCTACCGTGAGAAGTACGGCGATGATATTCCGATGGAGTACCACCCGCTGATTCGCAGTGAAGAGGCGTGTTATCTCTCCTCATCCCTGGCAATCGATCTGGCAAAGCGCCACGATACCCGGCTTCATGTGCTCCACCTCACCACCGCCAGAGAGCTTGAGCAGTTTGAGCCCCGCCCCCTGGATGAGAAAAGGATTACCGCCGAGGCTTGTGTTCACCACCTCTACTTTGATGAGAGCGACTATCAGCGCAAGGGGAGTTTCATCAAGTGCAACCCGGCAATCAAAACCAAACAGGACCGTGATGCTATCCGCAAGGCGCTGAGTGATAACAGAATCGATGTGATCGCTACAGATCACGCTCCCCACACCCTGGATGAGAAGTTATCACCCGGCTATTTCAACGCACCGGCGGGGCTCCCCCTGGTACAGTGGGCGCTGCCAATGGTATTTGAACTCTACCACGACCGCCTGATTACCCTCGAACAGTTGGTCGAGAAGTGCTGCCATGGTCCCGCCCGGCTGTTTAACATCAGAGAGCGTGGCTATCTGAGGGAGGGCTACTGGGCTGACCTGGTGCTGCTCGATTCAGCCCACGCTTACCGGGTCGAACGGTCCGACACTCTCTACAAGTGTGGCTGGTCACCGATGGAGGGAGAGCGTCTGCGCACCCATGTCACCACCACCCTGGTTAACGGTCGGGTGGCCTACCACGAAGGCCGGGTAAACCGGGCGGTACGGGGACGGCGGCTGGAGTTTGATCGCGGGTAGATATGCAGATACTGATCGTAGAGGATAATCAGGATCTGGCGGGATACTCCTCCGGATGGGGATGCACTGCGCGCCCATATCTATGCTATCCGCACCGCCATCGACAGGGATTCACCGGTCAAACCG
>JBEVXT010000660.1:0-3113 GCA_040505955.1 Sedimenticola sp.
AACATCGTTTTGGATAACCTCGGCTGGTAGAGGCAAAAATGGCGGCGGAGACGGAGCAGAAACGAGAGTGTCTGAGTGAGACGGGTGATACGAGGGCACTATATTATGAAATACCGGTAACGTAACATGATGTCATTGTGTTTACTGTTTATTATTGCATTTGAGATTAATGGTAATATTGCATCATCATTTAACATGTTTAAACGCGTGATTGTCCCGTCATATTTCTGGATGTATACATACGACGCAGTACATGGACTATTGAGTGTCATGACATGACATGAACAGATTATTTAAAAAAATAACAGTTTATGTAACTAACTAAAACTAAAAATAGGACAAATGACGTCAGCTTTAATTTGTGTTGTAAGCTAGTTTGAATGCATATACCGAGTGCATGACCTCGTCACCTCAATGTGTGTCTTATAAATGTGCCCAACGTGGCTACAGTTCATTGATGTCCTACTTGTCATCACAGACATCAACATTCCACTCGCCGAAGAATTGTATTACAATGGTAGTTGCGATTTACATGTTGACATTTAATGCATTCCAGCTATAGAGTTATGAATTATTAACGAAACGTAAATTGAAATAAACACAAAAGTGACAACATTGCTAAATTCTACATCAACAATAATTATTTAAATAACAATGGACTAAACATGTGTTTCTGTTTCTGGTTCACCGTTGTTATCTTGGATAATGTGTAATAATGGCAAACAAACAAGACAAAGTATAGCGATCCCTGGAAATCGCTGAGCGCAACTACCAGACAAGTACATCGCGAACAGGGTTTTATTCCGTTCGTTCATCAGTAAACACGTGTTCCGTATCTTCATATAACTATTCATATTTCAGTATAAACCGCGCATCGACCGACCAAAACGACGTTGGCGAGCCTTCTCCTGGTGCCTCGCCATTTTGACCGTCATCCTGATCCTGACCATTCTCGCCATCACCATAGTTTGGAAAGTTGAGCGACACCGTGATCTGAAGCCCCAAGAACAGAATATATGTGTTCCGTGCACGGAGCTTACCAATACTCTAGATGCTGATGTAACAGCGCTCCAGGAGGTGACACGAAACTACTACGATGAAGGCAAAAGTGCAGAGATGTGCTGCGGAGACGCAAGCGGTATATTGGCAAGGATGGTAGAAAAGGTAATGTAATTCAGTATACAATCACGTACTCGCATTACTCCTAAATGTATAGCCATTTCGATCGATTCATTGGATTCTTTCGGCAAAGGTTAAACAAATGACAATCAACAAGTGTGCCAAAACCATATCACAAATAATTTGGATTTTGAATTTGAACTGGTAAGCAACTTACCCACGTAACAATCAGTATGCGCTTATGTTGTACGTTCTCAATATCAAACTCCATAGTATTGATTGGATGATGCTGTGTTTATTCTCAACATAAGCCAATGTAAATGCACCTCGTACATGCATTTTATGCTGAGTTTGATACTTGAGTGAACCTGAGATCTGGTTCATTTGGATGGGATCACCGCATGTATCTAATTTTAAACATGTATATTTTTCAGTACACTGAAATGAAATACAAGGAAAACCCACCGCCAGTTTATACGGACTGCAATTCGGATTCTCGCTCTAAACCTGCCGCACGACTTTCTGGTGTCACCCATATGCAGCAAGGTAATACGCACCTTTTAATAAGATAATGGACATAATACGTATTAGTGAATAACTAATAGCAAAATTGTGAAGTTTTAGTTGTTTCTTATTTAATCTTCTAGTTCGATTGCCTTGATTTCGTCTGTGGACCGTACACCGCTAGTAGTAGAGTGGACACGCGTGTCCTGTTTAATACTCTGTGCACGTGCCATCTCATATGTGACATAAAATGTTAATTATTGTTATGTTAGCGTCTCTGTTTCAATAGGTTGCATTGCCTTTTATTTGTCATTGTTGTTGCTAAATTAAATTTATGAACATATCAGACATGCAGATTGCGTCCCTGAAATGCTAAAATGTGGTTTTACGCACAGAAACCGACGTAGTTCTGTTCACATTGTTGTTACGTGTTCTATGTAACTGACATATTACTATGTTGACGAGGTATATCCATCATTCCATTATTCATCCGTCGATGGCTGCTATGTTGTACTTAACTTATGCATAAATATTACCAAATTGAATGACAATATTGTATTTATGAGTCCACAGGTCCAGTGGCCAACAACGACATCATGCAATGGAACACGTCATCGCCAATGTCATTCGTCAAATCTGGTATCAGCTATGACAACAACGGGAGAATGTCAGTTACACAGGCTGGATATTTCTACGTTTTCTGCCAAGTTAAATATAGCGACGTTCCTGTGAATCCTGACGGCGGCACCAAAATCACCAAAATAGACAACGTATCGGCGTTAGAACCCGACGCAAATCTGGTACATGCTGTCTACCATCACTCATCTCGCCACGGTACCGAGAACGAACTCGTAGAAAGTTCAAGGTCACAGTGTCAAACCTATTCAAAATACAGTAACAGCACCAATTTCCTGGGAGCAGTTTTCAAATTAGACGCTAACGATTCGGTATTTGTCAAATCATCACATCCACACCTGCTCGCACCTTGTGAACATAGTAATTTCTTTGGATTATATGAGGTTTAGCCACGTATATTTTAATGTCAGTTAAATCGAAACAATTTTCGTCATAATTTATGTTTTCCAAAAACATAACTTGTATTAAAAGAAGTACATACTTTTTACATGTAAGTGGTTTGCTTGTCTGTACTGGCAATGACTTTGGAGGCTGAATTTTTGTGATAATGTGCACATGCAATAGGCTGCATGTACGCTTCTATTGTAAGTTGTATGTTATAATTATGTGCATACACTACCTGTGATGTTTGTTCTACAAGAGCACGCACTGCATCGACTGTTTGCATTTTCGTTAATGCTGATTACATGTAACTTTTTCTGATCGAAATATCGTGTGTTTAATGTTTATCATGCAATAACTCGGATGTAAGTATGATGTTATGAGTAGTAATGGGGTCTCTTTGGGGTTCATTAACATAATGGGCGTGGTCTAATTTCTCGACCAATCAGATCGCTGGGATTGTTTGAGTGACA
>JBEVXT010000661.1:0-7789 GCA_040505955.1 Sedimenticola sp.
GACCACTTGTGTCCACACTACGCGGTGAGCTGTTCGGCGATCTTCTCACCCATATGTATCTTCGTGCCGGGTGCCATCTGCTCTCCCCATTCGACAGCCTCTTTGCCAAATAGCAGGATCACGGTGGAGCCCATGTTAAAGCGCCCCATCTCTTTACCTTTCTCCAGAAAGACCGGTTCACTGGGGGCATTGGTGTAACTCCAACGGGTTACACGCTGAGAGAGGGGGGTGACGGTGCCCGCCCAGACGGTATCCATGCCAGCGACAAAGATAGCACCCACCATGATCACCGCCATCGGGCCGATCTCGGTATCAAACAGGTTGACCAGCCGCTCGTTGCGGCTGAACAGCCGGGGAACGGTGCGGGTGGTCGAGGGGCTGACGCTGAACAGCCGGCCAGGAACGTGGAGCATTTTTTTCAGCATACCGGAGAGCGGCATATGGATGCGGTGATAGTCCTGCGGTGACAGGTAGAGGGTGACGTAACGTCCTCCGGCAAACTTCTCTGCCCACTCCCGGTCGCCGCCAAGCAGCTCATGCAGGGAGAAATCGTGCCCTTTAGCCTGGAATATACGGCCATCAACAATGTCACCCGTCTGGCTTACTGCACCATCCACGGGGCAGAGGATGGACTCCTCCTCCATCGCCAGAGGGCGGGCGTTGTCCCGCAGACGGCGGGTAAAAAATGCATTGAAGTTGTCGTAGCGGGAGGGATTCGGTTCAGCTGCCTCAGACATATCAACCTTATAGAGCTGGATCGCGCCTCTGATAAGCTGATCCTTCAGCGGCTCCCAGCGGCAGCGGGTCAGCCAGTGCATCCCACGGGAGAGGATGTGGTGCGGCAGCAGATAGAGCAGCAATGCGAAGAGTCGGTCAACCAGGGAAGATTGAGCGTCGGGGTTGGATCTGTGATTGAGGTTCATTGCTGGTAGCTGTCCACAAGTTGCATGATATCGGAAGCGATACTACCGGCATCCACTCTTCCGGTAAATAGCCCCGCCAGCTCACCCCGTGGGTTGATCAGGGCCATGCTGCTGCTGTGCTGGAGGGTGTAATCACTGCTTTTCCCCTCCTCTCTGCGGTATTTCATCCCCAGTTGCGTGGCGAGTCCCCTGATATGTGTCTCCTCCCCCGTAAGGGCAATAAAGTCAGCGCTGTAGTGGCTGACAAAAAGTGACAGTTTCTTGTGAGTATCCCGTCGTGGATCGACCGTTAGCAGAATCACAGCAATGGTGCGCTGGAGTTCCGGCTGCAGCGCCAGACGGTTGAAAATACGGGTGGCCAGCGTGAGCTGATGCCCACTGTCGCTCCCTTCACTGCTGTAACCGAGAAACAGCAGGCTCCAGTGACCTGTGAGATCAGTGGCGGTATAGGGTTTGTTGCCTGGGCCGGTGAGCTCGAACGGCGCAATTTTCAGCGGTTTCTCCAGCAGATGAATCAACTCAATACCGCGATTCAACGGCACATGCCGGTTTCCCCAATAATAGCCGCCATAGAGGGCGATTAGTGCGCAGATAAAAAGAGAGATCTTGCGAGCGGGTGAGAGGCGGGAGGCTTTTTTGCGCATGGAGGTTCTTAATGAGGTTGTCAGTACTTTTTTGATCGTACCAGAGGAGGGCGCGGTCTGCCCGTTTACATCGATTTTCCGTACCTTCTCAATTCAGTCCGTACCCAATGCCATTAACTCAGGTGAAAAATTCCCCGTAAACTTCAGGCTCGTCATTCCCGCGTAGGCGGGAGTAGTGGTGCAGGGATGCACCGTTTACGGACCTAAGGATGGAATCCAGGGGACAGCACTCCGTAGCGCTGGATACCCGCCTGCGCGGGTATGACGGGAAAGAGGGAAGTTCGACCACTGGGTTCCAACCTATGCAGGGATGACCATGGTATTAAGCTTAAGTTAATGATATTGAGTCCGTACCATGTGGGTAACTTCTCAAAAAGTCCTGAAAGTTACCAACTGTGCGCAATCTGATTGAGGAGTAGCTATCTCTTCACCGGCAGTGTGGTCTCATCCTTGATGCTCTCCATCACCACGTAGGTATGGGTCTGCTGCACACCCGGCAGGAGAGAGATCTTTCCTCCCAGCACCTCACGGTAGTGGGCAATATCGCGGGAACGCACCTTCAGCAGGTAGTCGAAGTCACCGGCAATCATATGGCAGGATTGAATCTCCGGGATCATCTTTACCGCCTTATTGAATCTCATCAACTCCTGCTCCTTGGTGCTTGAGAGCACTACCTGGACAAAGGCGACATGCTCAGCTCCCAAAGCCCGGGGATCCAGTTCGGCACGGTAGTAGCGAATCACCCCCGAACCCTCCAGCTGTTTTACCCGCTCAGAGCAGGGGGTTTTTGTCAGGTTCACCCGCCGCGCCAGCTCAACGATGGTGAGGCGAGCCTGCTCCTGAAGCTCCGCCAGAATCCTGAGATCTGTTCTGTCCAGTTCTCTCTTCATGGTCTATATGCCTAGAAATATAAATAATAAAGGTAATAGTACCTGGTATTTACTAAATTATAGAGACTATTCCTCCAGAATTCAGCCCACTATATAGCCATTGGTAAATTAGATAGGTGCTTCGGTTATGGGTGAGATTAATCATGTGCGTGCGCAGGTCAGAGACGCCTGTTTTTCTGATGAAAGCACCGTGGTGACGGGGCTGATTGACGAGCTTGGCATGGGTGCAGAGAGCCGCCAGCAAGCGGTTGCCCGCGCACAGGAGTGGGTTGAACAGCTCCGTGGGGATGCCTCGTCCTCGCTGATGGAGAGTTTTCTTGCCGAGTACGGCCTCTCTACCGGTGAGGGTGTGGCGCTGATGTGTCTGGCGGAGGCCTATCTGCGGGTACCGGATGCGGCAACACTCGATGCTCTGATCAGTGACAAGATCGGCAGCGGTCACTGGTCAGGTCACCGGCATGGCAGCCGTTCATCTCTGGTCAATACCTCAACCTGGGCCCTGATGCTCACTGGTAGCCTCTATGTGAGTGGTGAGGATGATGACGAGAGGATCAGAGAGCGTCTACGACGGCTGGTAAAGCGTCTTGGCGAGCCGATGATTCGCACCGCCGTAGCCCAGGCAATGAAAGTGCTGGGGCTGCAGTTTGTCCGTGGCAGGGATATTGGTGAGGCGATTCGGCGGGGTGAGGCGATGGTTGCCCAAGGCTATAGCTACTCCTACGACATGCTCGGTGAAGCGGCCAGAACCGCGAAAGATGCGCGCCGCTACTTTCTTACCTACAGCGGCGCCATTCAGGCGATTGCCGCCCACGCCAGCAGTGACCATGTGCACGATAACCCGGCTATCTCGGTTAAGCTCTCGGCGCTCCATCCTCGCTACGAGGAGAGTCAGCGGGAGCGGGTGATGAAAGAGTTGGTGCCGCGACTATCGGCCCTGGTGGAACTGGCAAAGAGTGCCAATATCGGCATCACCATCGATGCTGAGGAGGTGGATCGCCTCGATCTCTCGCTGAGTGTCATCGAAGCGACGCTGAGCAGCACAGATGTTACCGGTTGGGGCGGTTTTGGCTTGGTGGTTCAGGCCTACTCGAAACAGGCGATGCCAACTCTCCAGTGGATTCATGATCTGGCCGTCAGGATCGACTGCCGCCTGTCGGTGCGGTTGGTGAAGGGAGCCTACTGGGACATGGAGATTAAACATGCCCAAGAGCTTGGGCTCGAAAGTTACCCGGTGTTTACCCGCAAGCAGTCGACGGATATCTCCTACCTGACATGCGCCCGTTTTCTTCTCGCCAGGCGGGAGCGCATCTATCCCCAGTTTGCCACCCATAACGCCCACACCGCCTCCGCCGTTCTGGAGATGGCCGGGAATAAAGAGGGCTTCGAGTTTCAGCGCCTTCACGGTATGGGCGAGTCACTCCATGAGATTATCCGCCGGGAGAACGGCACATGCTGCCGCATTTATGCGCCGGTTGGAATCCACAAAGACCTGCTCGCCTACCTGGTGCGCCGGCTCCTTGAGAACGGCGCTAACAGCTCCTTCGTGCACCAACTGCTCAATGAGGAGGTGCCAGCGGAACAACTCGTGTGTGATCCGGTGGAGCAGATCGAATCAGTCGTCCCCATTTTTCATCCAGGCATCCCCTTGCCACCGGATCTCTACGGTGGTGATCGAAGAAACTCCCGGGGCTGGAATATCAACAACCCCCAACATGCCAGGGAGCTTGAGAGTCTGCTCTCACCCTACCGGCACAACCGTTGGCAGGCGCAACCGCTGATCATGGGGGTGGCAACCCATGGGCGTGTGAAAACAGTGCTCAACCCCGCTGATCACGGGGATCTGCTGGGCGAGGTGACCGAGGCGACCGGCGATGAAGCGTTGCAGGCGCTTGCCGTGGCAACGACCGCCTTTGCGGGGTGGTGTGACCGGCCTGTCACCGAGCGTGCCGCCATCGTCAGGCGTATTGGCGATCTGCTCGAAGCCAATACCCCGGAGTTGATCGCCCTGTTGATCCGTGAGGCGGGAAAAACCCGCCTCGATGGTGTGCTTGAGGTGCGTGAGGCGGTAGATTTCTGCCGCTACTACGCACAACAGGCAGAGAGGCGCCCGGGCGGTGATGGGCGGTCTGGAATAGGGCCTTTTGTCTGTATCTCTCCGTGGAACTTTCCTCTCGCCATCTTCACCGGGCAGATCACCGCCGCACTGGCGGCCGGCAATACGGTTGTCGCCAAGCCGGCGGAGCAGACACCGCTGATTGCCGCACGTACCGTAGAACTGATGCACCAGGCGGGGGTGCCGCTGGAGGTGCTCTCCCTGGTTCCCGGTGAAGGGGGTGTGGTCGGTGCGGCGCTGGTCTCCGATCCGCGCACTGCCGGGGTATGTTTTACCGGCTCAACCGAAACCGCCGCGCTTATCGACCGTGGGATGGCCGCTACCGGTAACCCCAAAGCGCCGCTGATCGCCGAGACCGGCGGCCTCAACGCAATGATCGTCGACTCCACCGCTCTTCCTGAACATGCTGTGCGGGATATTGTCGCCTCTGCTTTTCAGAGTGCCGGACAGCGCTGCTCTGCCCTGCGGGCGCTGTTTGTACAGCGAGATGTGGCCGATACCTTGTTGGAGATGCTGGAGGGTGCAGTGATGGAGTTGAGTGTCGGCAACCCCTGGCTGGAGGCGACCGATATCGGCCCGGTCATCGACCGGGAGTCGGGGAGCGTTATCGAAGCGCACTGTAGCGATCTGGAGGCGCGGGGCCGGCTGCTCTTTCGCCACCCCCCGGCCACCGCAGGAGAGGGGGGTTGTTTTACCCCCCTCAGCGCGTTCCGGCTGGAGCACTTTGATGAGTTGGAGAAGGAGATCTTCGGGCCGGTGCTCCATGTGCTGACCTACGAAGCGAATCAACTCAACCAGGTAGTCGATACCATCAACCGCAGTGGCTACGGTCTGACTCTCGGCATGCACAGCCGGGTGGGGGAGCGTATCGCCCGGGTCTGCAGCCGCGCCCGTGTCGGCAATATCTACATCAACCGCAACCAGATCGGCGCCGTGGTGGGAGTGCAACCGTTTGGTGGTGAAGGATTATCGGGCACTGGCCCCAAGGCTGGCGGCCCCCACTATCTCGACGGCTTCACCCGCCCCACAAAGGAGGTGCTGCCGCTCCTTTCTGAAGAGTGGGCAATTCTCAAAGAGACTCAAACCTTTGGTGAGAATCTTGCGCAGTTTGCAGCTCGAACAGTCACCACACAGCAGACATGGTCTGAGAATGGTGAGCGTTTCACGCTACTTGAAAAAGTCGCCGACGAACTGCCTGAGGAGATCCGTTCTTCAGCATACAAGGCCGTAGCTGCCGCCCGGAAAATGGCAGACAGTGCCGGTGAACTGTCTGGCCCAACCGGAGAGCAGAACACCCTCACCCTCCATGGCAGGGGGGTGCTCCTCGCCCTTGGTGGCGGGGCTTCCCCTGCCTCTGCACTGCTGCTGCAATCGATCTCAGCCCTGGCCGCAGGTAATGCTGTGGCTGTCGCTGCAGGAGTTGATGATGCCCTGATTACCCACTGGCTGCAGATACTGCAGAAGGCCGGTCTACCCACCGGACTGACCGCCCTGGTCAAGGTAGCCGATGTCAGCAATTTTCAGGCGCCACCAGAGTTAAAGCTAGTAGCCCTCGAAGGGGAGGGTGATGAGGTGAGAGCGTGGCGGCTTGCCCTCGCTTATTTGGATGGTCCCCGTCTGCCCCTTGTATCGCTATCCGAAGGAGCTTATCGGCTGACCACCGAACGGGTGGTCAGCATCGATACAACAGCTTCAGGTGGTAACACCACGCTGCTTACCCTTGATGCAGGTGAGGCATCGCAATAAAAATCATGCTTTTGCTTGGAAATGGCAAACATCTGTCACTCCCATTGCATCTTCGCTAATATGTCTTTATGAACACAACCAAAATAGTTGAGCATCTCCGGGATAACTTCCCGTCTCTGCTGGCTGTTTATGGATTTGGCAGCCGGTTTACCGGTCACTCTTTACCTGACAGCGATCTGGATCTGGCCATTTTGATTGAAGGTAAAGCAGAGCCTGAGGTGTTATGGGAGCAAAGTGAAAAGCTGGCGGAGCTGACTCATTTCACAGTGGACCTTCTCGATTTTCGCTCGGCATCCACTGTTATGCAGTATCAGATCATTACTGTTGGGCAGCGGTTGTGGCAGAGAGATGCACAAGCATCCCTATACGAAAGTTTTGTATTGAGCGAAAAAACCGCGTTGGACACCGCACGTGCGGGCATCCTGCAAGACATAGCAAGCACAGGGCGTATCTATGGTTGATGATGTTCTTATTAACAAGGCGGCCACTATCGAACGCTGCGTATCACGTGCCCGGGAGGAGTATCATCAGAACCCGAAAACCTTTGCCGACAATTACACACGGCAAGATGCGGCAATACTCAATATTCAACGGGCATGTGAAGCTGCACTGGACATGGGACAACACTTGATCCGGCGTGACAAGCTGGGCGTACCCCAAGGTGCGCGTGGGGTATTCTCCTTACTTGCTCAGGCCGGGTGTATTGATGATTCACTGTCGGAATCTCTAAAGAAAATGGTGGGGTTTCGAAATATTGCAGTACATGATTACCAGGAACTTCAGCTTCCGATTACTATTGCCATCATTGAGAAGCACTTGGATGACTTTCTGGCCTATTCCCAGACTCTGCTACTTGGATTAAAGAGGACAGGCTCGAATTAATAACCGTTGATCTTGGTGCATCTGTGGTGCGTTCGGTGGCCTATACTCAGTAGAAAGTAACTATTCAGCACCGCAAAGAAATCGCTGGTAACTGTTCAGATTGCCCCTGAAATTCGTCAGTTCAAGGCGAAAAATGTGAGTTTACATGGCTAAATGATCATTTTTTAACGTGGAAATGGCGGATTTCAGGGGTGAGCTGAATAGTTACAATAGAAACAACTTTCCAGGATGGAACCATGGGTATGGGTTTGGCACTACGCACTCTAATGGTGGCGGCGCTGCTGCTCCTGGTGGCGGGCTGTGCCTCTTTTGCCACCCAGCGTATGGCCGACAACCTGGCCCGTGCCATGCTGAATCAGGATGACCCGGATACCGTGCGTGCCGGTGCTCCCGCCTATCTGCTGCTGCTCGACAGCCTGATTGAAGCCTCTCCCAATGACACCGGTATACTGATTGCGGGTGCCAACCTTTACGGCGCCTACACCTCGGGTCTGATCGAGGATCCGCTTCGCGGCAAGCGTCTGAGCAGCCGCGCCCTCAACTACGCACGCACCGCCCTGTGTGGTGAAGAGCCCAATATCTGCCGCCTGG
>JBEVXT010000662.1:0-3893 GCA_040505955.1 Sedimenticola sp.
ATAGGTTTGAAGTTGCGAAACATTGGAGTTAATTGATGGATATAGAAGAAAATGAAAAATCATACAAAGGACAATGCCTCTGTGGTTCAATTAAATATGTGGTAGATAAAATAGAACCAAAAATGGGACACTGTCATTGTACAATGTGTCGCAAGTTCCACGGGGCGGCATTTGCAACATTTGGTGAAGCTAAAGTGGCTGACTTTCATTGGATTCAGGGGCAGGAGTTACTGAAGACATATACTGCTCCAAATGACACAAAGAGGAAGTTTTGCAGAAACTGTGGTTCCAGCTTAATTTTTGTCTCTTCAAATGATTCTGGTGAAGTAATAGAGTTTTCACTAGGAACACTGGACTCAGAAATTGAAACAAAACCCGATGCACATATTTTTACAGCTTACGGTGCTGGTTGGCATGAAATTACTGATGATTTACCGCGATACTTAGAAGATAGGACTAGTGTAGAAAAAACGTAACTATTCAGCACGGTAGTCCAGAACGCAGGTGTAGGAGCGAACTTGTTCGCGAAGAGCACGTTTCGTAGTCCATCGCGAACAAGTTCGCTCCTACAACATCTCTGTTCCACCATAACTGTGGTTTTCAGGATTTGGTACAGAGCCGGTTTAAGTGGGGGTACTGAATAGTTACACTGTTAGCTTCTCTAAATACATATAATGGGGTGTGGCATTGTTCAGGAATATCAAAACAAGTCAGGCTCTCCATCATGTTTGACTACCCAATTGATGGGTGTCCTTGCTCTCTTGCTTGCTCTCTATGGGCATGAAGAACAATTAACACCATGAAAATCGTACTGATCAGAACGCTACTCAAAGCACTCTCACTGCTGCCTCTACCTCTGAGTCACCTACTCGGTACCCTGATAGGCCTACTATTTTGGATCATTCCCAATCGCAACAAGAGAGTCACCGAAGCCAATCTGGCTTTCTGCTTTCCAGATGCGAGTAGAGAATGGCGCACAAAAATAGCACGTCAATGCCTGATTGAGACCGGAAAAAATTTCACAGAGCTGGGAGCTATCTGGTTTTGGGATATCAAACGTCTTCAGAATAGCATCAAAAAGATCTCCGGCCAGGAGCACCTGGATCACGCACTGGCTCAAAAAAAAGGCATCTTTGTGGTAGCACCCCACATCGGTGCGTGGGAGCTCATCGGCGTCTACTGCTCACAAATTTTCCCAATGACTACGCTATTTAGACCCCCTCGGATGGAGGCTATGAGCCCCATTATGCGTCAAGCTCGAGAGCGATTAGGGGGTAAAATTGTGCCGACGGATGCCCGTGGTGTAAAAGCCCTTTTTCAGGCACTGGCTAAAGGGGAAGCAGCCGGCATGCTACCGGATCAGGAACCTCGTAGAGGCAGCGGTATTTTTGCCCCCTTTTTTGGCAAACCCACCTATACCATGGTGCTGCTCTCTCGGCTGGCTAAAAAGACCAAAGCGGTGCCAGTTTTTGCCTTTATGGAACGGTTACCAAACGGCAAGGGGTTTCATCTACACTGGTTACCCGTTGCTGATGAGATCTACTCCAACGATATGGAGGTCTCTGCAACCGCACTCAACCAAGCCGTGGAAAAGTGCATCAATATTAATCCCAGCCAGTATATGTGGACCTATAAACGCTTTCGTCAACGTCCTGACGGTGAGACTGGCATCTATTGACCAGAAAGCATTCAGCTAACCAAACCCCATGTGGACGGTAGATGGTGCTCTGAATTCACCCCTGATAAAAGGCCTCCAGACTGGCAAACACCGCATGATCCGGTGGATGGTGGCTAATGCTGAGCACATCATTCAATTTGTGTAGCTGGCTCTCAACCTGGGCAAGTCGCTCACTCTCCTGAACGCGCAGCCAGATACGGCTGCTCTTGCCATCACCCAGTGGCAGACAAAGAATGCCATCCACATTAAAGGCGCGGCGTGTGAAGAGCCCACAGACATGGGACATGACTCCGGGGTGATTGTTAACGGTGAGCTCCAGTACCGTTTGCCTGGTTCGGGTGGTTTCACTGCTCATAGCGTTCTCCTGTCAGCATCTGGTAATTGGCGCCGCCGGGGGGAACCATAGGGTAGACACGGGCACCGCCATCAATGGGGGCGTGGATAAACTGGGGCCCAGGGGATCGGAGGGCTGCGGCCAACGGTTCAATCCCCCGTCCGGCTTCCGCCAGGTCGAGAGTGGGCCAGCCAAAACCGCGGGCGACGGCACAAAAATCGGGATTATGCCCAAGATCGGAGGCGACACGGTTGCCACCGTAAAAAAGATCCTGTTGCTGACGTACAAGACCCAAAGCGCTGTTGTTGAGCAACACCAGTTTGATGTTGAGGTTCAGCTCGGCGGCAGTGGCAAGCTCTTGCACATTCATCAAAATACTACCATCGCCGCTGAAGCAGACCACCGGCCGCTGAGGTTCCGCCAGGGCGGCACCAATGGCGGCCGGAAGACCAAACCCCATGGTGCCGAGTCCACCCGAAGTGAGC
The DNA here is from genome assembly GCA_040505955.1 of Sedimenticola sp. GTDB lineage: Bacteria > Pseudomonadota > Gammaproteobacteria > Chromatiales > Chromatiaceae > Vondammii. The sequence continues at coordinate 2,498 of JBEVXT010000662.1, forward strand.
CACTGACGTGGGCGGCTCAAGGGGTAGATCTGGGCCGTCCACATCTGGTGCTGGCCTACATCGGTGGTAACGATGGTATCGTCTCCAAGGATGTCGGCGACAATCTGAATGAGATCTTTTGGACGAGAGATACCTGTACCCAAAGTTGCTGCCGGATAAGTGCTTTTTAGTGCCATAACCTCATCCAGCCAGGCTTCCCTGGATTGGGGGGGCAACTGTTCGAGAAGTGCTGCCAGGGTCGGAACCAGATCACCGGCCAGAGGATAATCGGCACGGCGCAGCTTGTGCAGTTCACTGGCATCAATATCGAGATGGATCACCTTGGCCCTGGGACAGAAGTCCGCCACCTTTCCCGTTGCACGATCATCGAAGCGGGCACCAACGGCAATCAATAGATCACTTCGCTGCAGGGCATGGTTGGTCGCCTCGGCACCATGCATGCCGAGCATTCCCAGTGAGAGTGGGTGATTGTGTGCCAGTGACCCCAGCGCCATCAATGTCATCGCCGTGGGCAGCCCGCAGTGCTGTGCAAACGTGCGGGCCAGCTCGGCACCACCGGCATGAACCACGCCGCCGCCGAGATAGAGAATTGGCCGCTCAGCCATCTTAATGGCACCTGCTGCAGCGGCAATAGATTCAGATGATGCAGCCTGAGGTGTAGCGGCAATGCCAGGCTCAGGCCACTGGGGAAATTCAACCTCGGTCTGCTGCACATCCTTGGGTATATCGATCAACACCGGGCCAGGGCGTCCGGAGGTGGCGATACGGAACGCCTCCGGTATCACCTCCAGCAACTCTTCGCCTGATCGGATCAGGAAGTTATGCTTGGTCACCGGCAGGCTCATGCCATAGATATCGACCTCCTGAAATGCGTCAGAGCCGATCAGTGCCAACGGCACCTGCCCGGTGATGCAGATCACCGGGATGGAGTCGAGCTTGGCATCGGCCAAAGCGGTAAGAAGATTGGTCGCTCCCGGTCCCGAGGTGGCAAAACAGACCGCCGGTCGCCCAGTGGCCCGAGCCATACCTTGTGCTATGAAACCGGCGCCCTGTTCGTGGCGAGCGAGCACATGGCGGATACGACTGCGACTCAGTGCGTCATAGAGGGGCAGGTTGGTACCACCGGGAATCCCGGCGATACGGGTGATGCCCTGGCGTTCCAACAGGGCGATAGTCAACTCGGCGCCCGTTTGTTTGATCATCGGATCGATCTCCTATGTGATCGTCCGGTGGGTTGCGGTGGGTTGCGGTGGGGTGCTAAATGACAAAACCCCCGCCGGTTCGCACCGGACGGGGGTTTGTGGATTCTTTCAGTTCCTTCCCGCTACGGTGCAAACAGAGGCACAACGACGACTACGACCACTGGCCGTACGACAACGTTTAGCAGAAGGGCTTG
>JBEVXT010000663.1:0-8161 GCA_040505955.1 Sedimenticola sp.
TCGGGATAGTCAGAAATATGTTTGATAACAATGTACTGGAAGATCTTCCTTTAGCTGCGTGACCCGTGTACTATTTTGTATTGCACCCCTTTACTCGAACCGCACCTTGTTGATGGCATTGTTAATTTCCTTTCATTGGCAGGGGATGGGGCTCTCATCGGAACCGTCGTGGCGGGACGCGTCTATGGTCCGTCGGTTACTGAGGCTCTCAGGAAGATTGGCAAGGTAGATCATATATCTGAGGTGATGCAAACCAACTCATCTTATAAACAGCTGAATGCCGGATGGGCCGATTACACTGTTAGTTACCCGGCGGAGGTGCCGTTCCAATTGAACTCGATCGAAATGAAAAAAAACGATCTACGCTATTTTCCTATTCATGGTATGGAGGGGATCGTATTGGGCTATTTTGGGTGCTCGAAAAGGAAACTTGGAAAAAAAGTCATCGAAGCCGTTAATGACTTGATTGATCAGTCGGGATCTGAGCCACCCTGGCGGGCGTATTACAGAAGATGGCTGAATGAAATAACTGGAAATAACTGGGGTCAGATACACGTTAAATCAAACTTCCTCTTTGTTATTACGCCAGCCTACCGGCCTACCTACTTTATTAGGTTTTAATCTTCTGTCAGTCAATTTTCCCACCTCATCCTTGAATCGATCATTACCCAAGGCTATTCCTTTATTTAATTCGTATCTGACCCTAGTTATTCTTGACTTTATGGGTTGAAATTCCTATCCTTTGTCTGTTCCCACTATGAGTATGCAAACCCGCAGTCGAGCTGCAGGCCTGCACTAGGCCCTCTTTTGCCTCTTTCCCTGGTTGAAGAGATTGGGATAGGTAGGTGCAATTTTTGATGATTGACTGAGTATCTACAGCATCAAGCCAGTCAAAAAGTATGGGGACAATACGTGATACTCCCCGCTGGGTACCAGTGATGCGGATTGATTTTATGTGATTTAATTCCTATCCTTGTATGACTTTTGAGAAAATAATTATTTATGGGTATAGGTGTCAGTTTGGATTATCTAATAAAATCAGCCGGTTAGTATAATTTCCAGTTCTCATAGCTTGAATGCATACTCTAAGTAGTAGATCAGGCAATCCTTTGGATGTGAGACAGGCCCCGGTATCGCGCAATCTATCGCTAAAGGTGAGCTTAGAGAAGGCCATGCAACGGAACTGGCCACTGCAGCTGAAGCTTTTGGTGTGCCGGTTGCCGTTGTAACGCAGTACTCAGCGACGAAATTTATGTGGCGGCAGTTGACCCAGTGCCTGTGAAAAAAGGTGTTTGCCTGCAAACATCGACAGAACGACCCAGCCCGGTGAGCAGGGTGGTAGCATTGAACCGACCGGGTGGCCGGTTCAAGTCGATGACAGGCTTATATGACATTTTTTACTTTAACAATCATAGGTTAACTAGGTACTGCCTCGGTTTCCCTAGACACTAGTGATTCATAGGATAAATAATGAATGAAATTGAACAGGTTCTTTGGAAGGATGGATCAGCTTCTGGCATCAAAGACCCAAATTATCTAATAGAGCAATATAAAATCTATGTTGAAATGGCCGATCGGATTAGTCAGCGTCGTGGCGCAACTAATACTTTTTTTCTAACGTTTAATACAGCTATCGTTGCTGCACTTGCTGGCTTTTATCAGCACGTACCATCGAGAGTATCAATAGCAGTTTATATTGCAGCAAGTATTATGGCTATCACATGGGCGGTATTACTTAGATCATATCGAAATTTGAATACAGCAAAATTTCAGGTGATTGGTGAACTAGAGAAGCGTTTGCCTGCAAATATGTTTTTTGAAGCAGAATGGAAAGCATTAGGTGAGGGTCTAGACTATCGTAAGTATATTCCTCTATCTGTTGTGGAAACAGCAGTCCCTTCAGTATTTTTTTTGATCTACATATATTTATACTGTCAGTGTATTTTTGAGGGTTGATCTAAGGCTGTTACTGACTTAGTCTGGGTGAAGAGTAAAGGTAGGTATCAAGTTCTTTATATTGGACGCTAGATATTTTTTTACCAGTAAGGTCACTAATTATAGCTAACTTTTTTTGGTAGTTTGATTTGTGGTAGTTTGATTTGCATACGGTAGTACTAGATACAAAATGAGATCAATTGAATTATTTGCAGGGGGGGGGGGTTAAGTCTAGGTCTAGGACTTGCTGGATTTGATCCTGAAATAGTTATAGAAAAAGATCGGTGGTCATGTAATACGATTAGAGAAAACAAAAAAAATGGTTTTCATTTAGTTAGGAATTGGAATATTCATGAAGGTGATGCCAGAAACTTTGACTATTCAAATATAACACGAGGGATCGATCTGGTTTCTGGTGGGCCACCATGTCAGCCATTCTCCCTTGGGGGGAAAAGATTGGCTCATGCAGACCAAAGAGATATGTTTCCAGTAGCGGTTGATGTTATCAGAACTATAGAACCGCGCGCATTTATATTTGAAAATGTCAAAGGTATTGCTAGTAATAGTTTAAAAGAATATTTTCGATATATTTTGCTCCAATTATCCTATCCTGATGTGAAACAAAAACTTGATGAGGACTGGAGCAAGCATTTGACACGACTTGAGGCACTCAAAAAGAATGGCACTAGTTTCAGTTTAGAATATAAAGTATCTGCAAGTGTTCTTAATGCTGCTGATTACGGAGTACCACAACGCCGTGAGCGTGTGTTTATAGTGGGGTATAGGGTCGATCAATGTGCTGACTGGAAATTTCCTGATAAGACCCACTCATTAGACGTGCTTCTCTATCAACAGTGGATTACTGGTGAGTATTGGGAGCGGCACAAAGTTCCAAAAGCTGAAAGGCCAGATTTACAAAAGCAGCTAGTAAACCGTGTCAGAAAGTTAAATAATATCGCTATGTTCGAGCAAGAATCACTCTTGCCTTGGTCAACGGTAAGAGATGCTCTGGCTGATTTACCTGACCCTTATGTAACAAATATGTCGAATATGTACTTTGACCATAATTTTAAGGGTGGTGCAAGGGTATACACAGGCCACACAGGTAGTTCATTAGATATGCCTGCGAAAGCATTGAAAGCTGGTTCTCATGGAGTACCAGGTGGGGAAAATATGATGGTTCTTCCTAATGGTGATGTTCGTTACTTTACTATTAGAGAATCAGCTAGGCTTCAAACATTCCCCGATGAATATCGCTTTCATGGCTCCTGGACTGAAGCGACTAGGCAGCTAGGCAATGCTGTACCGGTTGACCTTGCGCAAGTACTAGGTTCAAGTGTTGCTATGAGTCTAAAAAAAATTTGACGTACAGCCAGTGAGCTGTTGTCAAATTTAATAGGAGTTTGTGCTGCCATCAAGTTTTGTGGCCTATAGAATTAGACTTAGATTGCTGTATATTTTAAAGTATAAAGAACACTAGTGGGCCATGCGTAATATTCTGTAATTAATGATATTTGGCATGACTTAAACCAACCAGTTATTTAGCTGTGATAATCATGAGCGGTTACCTATAGGTTACAGTATTAACCGCATGACCCACTAGATTAACTTGTTATAACCTTTTAATGCAAGAGATGATGGAGTGTTAAGTTTGAGGACTGTTAAGGAGTTGCTGGATGAGAATGTCAATAGTATATCACTTAAAATATTGCTATTAGGACCTCAAGTTAACAATCTATCTGATGACCAGAGGATATTAGAGCTTCAGAATAAGCGGCTAGAAATAAAAGGGGCGCTGAGCTCGTTAGGGCATACTGTCTCTTACCCGGAAGATATTATTGACGATGGTTCACCTGATCCTGGTGTAGGTGTTTTACATAAAGAGCTGCTAATTATGAATCAATATGATGTGATTGTTGCTTTGATAGGATCACCGGGGACATTTGTTGAGATTGGTATAATAGCGAGTAGGCCCCAAATTGCCACAAAGTCTACACTATATATTGATGAAGAAGAGAAAGATGGATTTGTTATGAAGGCATGTCAAGATGCTGAGTTTATAGGAGCTGATTATAATACTTTTAAATACCCTGAAGATCTTACAGAGTGTAATTTACTGGGCTTTATAAAAAAGAAGATTTCTTCAGTTCAAATGACTTTTTTCCTTTCATGAGTGAAATATTATAATGGCGTCTGTATCAATAGATAATCTAAATGAATCTGTCAGATGTTTTGATGATATTTCGGAAGTTATTTACAAAGATGATTTCCAGGAAATGATTCATGAGCTCAGTATCAACTGGAATACTGGGCGTGTTAATGAAAACTCTAAGCTAATCTTATATGTAAATGATAAAAAATATATAGAGAGAAAAAATGGAGCGCTGACTCTGACTCGACTCGGCAAGCTTTTCTTTGGGAGAATCTGCATTGATTTCACTGGGGCTGTTCATAAAAGTGAAATCATTGATGGAAAATATAAAATAAGTAAATTAATAAAAGAAGGAAAGAATTCCGCAACGTTTATTGCTGAGCATAATTTGCTTTCACATAAATTGGTTTTAAAGTTTATACGCCCAGGTGCAGGTGTAAATGTTCTGGAATCATTGAGTAAAGTAACTAGTGATATACCTCAATCTAACTTGGTTAACCCCGTAGATTTTTTCCAACATAATATAATTGATATATTTGGAAATGACTTAATCGTAGACTGCGTGGTGTTTCCCTATATTGAGGGTACAACACTTAGGGAATTCATTGGTTAAAATCCTCGGCCACTGAACTCACACTTCATTATGTCCTTTATTAAACAAGTTGGAGGCGCTCTCGAATACTTAGAAAAAATTAATGCGTATCATGGTGATTTGCATGAGGATAATATAATAGTAAGTTTGAATGATGCAAAGCAAATCACGTTTAAGGTTATTGATGTCTCATATGGTGTGATTGGTAGTGCAAGTGCAAAAATATGCCATGATAATGATGTTTTTTTGTTTCAACAGCATATAAATAGAATATTACGGATTCAACATAGCTATCTTTCAAAGATGTCCATAAAGAAGTATCTAGGAGCTAAGTTGTATTTTCTTATTTCATCTATTATGAAAGATACTGAATTTTCTTTCACTGATCTGATTTTGTTAATGAAATCTAACTCGGAATATATGAAATATGTTGGAAAGAAGAAAGCATTTATATCATCGAACTTTAGTGCTCCAGGCCCATTTAAATTACTTCGCTTCGAAGAAATAACAGATCATGTTGTAGCAAGAGAGTTATTTCATCCCTTTCCTGATCTTATGAATGCAATTAAGGAGTTTAGTAATGCATTTGTCTCTGGTAATAGGGGATCAGGAAAATCAACATATCTTGCTGCTCTTGCATTTTTCCCAAAAGTAAGTCAGCCAATTGTAAGTCATATAGATATATTCGGTATTTATTTTCCATGCAGACAAGGTGAGTTCAGGCTATTTTCTAATAGTATGATCAACTATAAAAATGTTAGCTATCAAGATGTAAAGAACGTTTTTATTATTAAAGTAGTAAGAAGAACGTTGGAAATATTGGCTGAGGCACTAGAGGTTAATCGATTATCAGTGCCTGATAGCTATGCTAATCTTCGGAATAGTTTAAAACGGTTTGTAAAAGATGAGGATATATTATCTCTTGATAGAGGCGTGGTGTCTGAAATAGATAATGTACTTTCAATATTGATCCGTATAGAGATGAAGGCCTTAGATGATCTTTTTAAATTAGATAATTGTCAGCCGGGGTCTGAGCTGGTTTCAGAGCGGGATCTTATAGAATTCTTCCGCGTTATAAGAATGTCATTTAGGGAGCTAGAAAATACTCAATTCTATATTCTTTTTGATGATGCTGGTGCGCCTAATATGCCGCAGGAGGCGCAAAAAATAATAAATGATCTTATCCTTTCTTCTAATCCCTTATACTGCATAAAGTTTTCTGCTGAAAGATATACATATAACTTTAGCACGACAGATGGAAAAAATTTAGAGTCTGGTCATGACTACAATGACTATGACATATCTAGTGTTTTATTTATTGGAAATAGTGCTAATAAAGGTGTTAGTCAACATGAGTTAAGTGATTATTTTGAAAGAATTGTTCAAAAAAGATTGGCGCATTTTGAATACCAAAGTTACGACATTAAGGATTATGTTGGATATGATTCAGTAAAATATGAATATTTAATTAATTCGCTATCTAATAAAAGACGAAATGCTAAGTATAGTGGATGGCCAATGATTTGGATGATTGCTGACAGAACACCAAGAAGCTTACTAGAAATAGTATCTGAGATATTTTCCGCTGCTAACGTCGATAAAAATTCAAGTCCAGATACGATATCTGATACGATACAAAATCGGGCAATCAGGTATGTTTCAGAAAAAAGACTCAGATCATTAAATCAAATATCAGGCAGTATCGAAATATGTAAACAAAAGATGAGCGTTGGAAGGATAATATACGATATAACAAGGTCATTAGGGTCTGTATACAAATTTTATCTTAGTCAAGAAAAAGGTAAAGAGAGAAAAAGGCAGTATCTTGCTATAGAGAGAAACGATTCATATACCTTATCGGCAGATGCTGAAACTATCCTTCGACATCTCGTTACATATGGTATTTTTGATGAATCAAGATCGGAGTATGCAAGAGATGATGGTGTCAAGAAGCCATTGTATGTGCTCAACAGAATATTTTGTCCATCGTTTTCCATTGCTATGCATCGTGATAATCACTTGAAATTGTCAAAGGGAAAATTTGAACAACTTTTGCTGGATCCAGTTGATTTTGTAAAGGGCGGGACTAAGATGCTTCAGAAGCTTAATGCTGACGAACCGATACTTGATCTCTTTGGAGATGTATGAATGGAGATTATAACGGACCCCGAAGTATATGAGTATCACAAGAATGATATTGACTGTGATTTATTCGTACTTGCCGAAGGTTTTGAAGACCGTGCGTATCATTTTTTGCTGAATAACAATTTTTCAAAGGAGGCCTATTGTATTGCTTTTAATTATAAAAACAGTGTTGTACAAAATGAAGTCATACACAAGAAATATAAAAACAAGATTACGCAAAAGTTTTCAAATAATCGTATATATAGTGTAATGATAGATTCTGACGATCCACGAGATTTGGATAAGACACTCCATGATAAACTAGAGAAAATTCCTGGTTTCCAGGGGAAGGTTTGGTTTGATATTTCAGGCTTCCCTTCCTATGCAATTTGTATGGTCCTGAGACTCTTACGCTTAAGCTACCCTACGCTAGTGTTTAACATAATATATACGGCAGCTAAAGAATACTCTCCATCAAAGGCACAATATAAAAAGCTATTAAACAAGCAGCGGGAAGGGGTGGATTTTTTGCCGTCGTCTATGGCGGTTGATATGAACGAAATATTTATTCCTGAATCGTTCTCAGGACACAGAACAAGAGATGGTTCGAATTGTCTAGTTGTTTTTGCAGGATATGACTCCCCTCGCTCATCAGGCGTGATAAATGATATGAATCCATCTATGCTCTTATTATTGTATGGATTGCCAGGGGATGAAAGATTCTACTGGAGACACGATCTCTCGAAGCAGTTACATAAACGATTTGAGACAACAAGAAATACCGCTACAGAGGATGTGTCAACACTTAATCCAAAAGAAGCACTCGATAGAATTGAAGAGTACTATGAATATTTATTCGATGACTATGATGTTACAGTTTCTCCTGTTTGCTCTAAAATGCAGTCAGTAGCAGCATATCTTTTTTGGGAACGTTATAATGAGGTTCAGTTGGTTTTTCCACTGCCGATTGGATACGATTATGATAGGCGACCGAAGGGGGTTGCAAAAACCTATTGTTTTTCTGTGTCGCCAAGGGCGCTACTGTTTCGGAATAGAGACAACGACCAAGTAAATAGTGTTTAGTCTCATCCATGTTGTATGGCATGAGGTTCTCTATAAACACATTACGAGAAACGAGGGGTCACCATTTAGCCGATTCGTGTCAACAGGCAAATTAACCCTATTAACCACGAATTCATACTCTTTCGTGGTCGCCGCATAAAACAATACCCTGTCGCTGTAGGTGACCATAAACACATCCTAATTTTCTATTGGTCGGCATCGTATTCGTTAACCGAATCGCACCAGTCACCCTTCTGGATCTAGGCGGTGGATGCAGCTCCTACGGAGATAACGTC
>JBEVXT010000664.1:0-2707 GCA_040505955.1 Sedimenticola sp.
TAAATAAGCCCCGCTTTTTGGTGTCAGATGAGGTGTCCACAGTATCATCCTCGCCAGCATCCGTGCAGTCCGTGCGGTTGGTACAGGATACCCCGCTGGGCATCTGAAAATTTATTGATTTTATGGGTTGAAATTCCTATTCTTTGGGGATGCGCTACTGGACTAGTCGAAGACGAAGTTTTTGGCGTTGGCTTCCTTGCGTACCGCATTGGTCAGGGCATCACTGACACTGGGTGCGGCAACCACCATTTCGCGTTTCTTTTCGGCGACGTAAGTGTCGCGCAATTCACTCAGCTGGGAGATACGTTGTTTGATGTTTTTACGCGCGACAGCTTTTTGCTGCACGTAGTCGAGCTTTTCAGCGGCATCCATGTCTTTCATCGGTTCTGGTAGTGCTTCAGCCTCCAGTTGTACCAGCGACTCTTTGGTGACTTCACCGTCTTCGAAGGCATCGACCAGATCCCAGTTCGAGTTGCGGTAAAAAGACGATGATTTGGATTTGACGCGTTTTGCCAGCAGACCCGATGAAATGCCGCTGCTTTGTGCATCCTGCTCCATCTGGCGCTCCAGCTTGTCGGCACCGTCGCTACCATAGGGAATGTAAGTCCGATTCAGCTGCGCATTGAGCTGGGAAATTTCTTCATCCTGTGGCGCATCTATGTGCACGATTTGTTGATCGGCATCGATACTCAGGTAGTCTCCACCGGCGAGCAGTGCGCCTGTCTGCCAGTTGTCGTTGATACCTTCATCATGGCTGCCTGCGTGGATGGTATTGACGGTAATGCCCTGTTTCGTTGCAAGTTTGATTGCCTGGCGAAAGCTGACCGGTCCCTGTGCGAAGGATTCATTACCAGCGATAAAAATGGTCTTGATGTCGCTGTCGGAATGGCTCCACTGCAGTGTAGTTACCGCATCCTTGATTGCATAACCACAAAATTCAGCGCCACCGTTGGTGGTCAGTGAAAACAGGCTTTCCGAGACGGCGTCGAGCTCGCGAGTGAAGTTGTTTAGTTTGCGCACATAACCTTTTCTGAACGAATTATTGTCATTGCCATACTCGAACAGTGCGATTTGGAGCACAGGAGTCACGCCGTTTTGTCTGGCGCTTGAAAATTCATTAACCACCTGCCACAACTGGTTACGGGTTTGATCGATCAAACCATCCATACTGTTGCTGGTATCAAGCAAGATAGCGAGCTGGATTTTGGGTGGTTTGGCTACTGTGCCAGCTTGTGCCGGGCTGGTGAAGGTGATTGCTACGGATAGCGCGACGGCACTGAACAATAACGCGAGTGTACTGATTCGGTGGGTGAGAATTTTGTGATTCATGGTTAACTCCAAAATGGTTTTTGAACGTTTCAGAGTTAGCTTAGGGAAATGTGCCTGCGGTTTTTAGACATAAAACCGTAAAGATTTCAGTCACCGGTTTACAATCTGTTTACATGGTGTTGTTGGTCGGCTAATCCAGGTAGGGACTACCTATCAGCAACACGGCAAGACCAGTACCGGTGGCAATGACGACATTGTTGCTGCGCCACATGACCAGGATTACGCAAGCCAGTGCAACGATTTCACTTGAAAAGAATAAAAAAGGATAAGGACACCCACCATTTGGTAGTTTGATGGGTGTCCTGTCTATTCTGCGTTTATTCCTCGAGTGGAGTCGCTAACCTACAGAGGCTTTTACGAAAGCGCGCAAACACATACTAATCCCAGAACTCAGGCGAACCTGTGTTAACCGGATAGGCATGCAACGAACCACCAAACTTACCATCAGCTTTCGAAGCAGTGCTTCTCTGCTTTTAGCCTTCTCAACTGTTCGATACGCTCTTTCGTCGTAACAATATGGCCTCGCTCTGTGTATCCCAGGTACTCCTGATAGCCGAGGACGCCGTAGGCGATGGGAAACATCGTGGTGCCCACTATGATGGCGGCACCCCGCACAGGATCTTCGTAGAAGGCGGGTTGCCGGTCGTATGTTAGGGGAACGAGGGTGGTCATCTCCTGCTCCAGTTCGATACAGGTTTTTGTGCTGTCATCTTTTTCTGAGGTATTGCCCTCCACAGCATGGGTGCTCCAGGAGAGGAGAGCAGCGGTAATCAGGCAGAGGAGCGGTAGTAGCTGTTTCATTGCGGTAGACTCAATAAGTTGGCAGTAGCTAACTACTCTTTTCGGCAGCCAAAGGTATTTATTGAGTTGGGCAGCAAAAAAGAGAGTTCATTCTAGATCGTTGCCAATAGCCTCTTTGAGCAGCTGCTCCCGGCTATTGATGAGTGAATCGATATGCCCTGTCGACGGGTGGGATTTTTCACCAAGCACCGGGTTGAAGCCAAGGTCGATGGGTACCTCGGGAGTAAAGATGACTTCGTTTTTCTGAGGGGGGCGAATATTAAGCCTGTTGTTATCAAGCTGTCTTGAGAGCGGAACACTTTCCGCCCAGGCTCCGCTGACTGCCAAGGCCAGTCCAGCCGTGAAAAATACCCGATATTCCATTCAGGTGATCCTCCAAATGGTCAATAGCAACACCAACGATGTCTAGTTTTTCTACAGTTGCTTCACATACTACTCCAGGAATGGTGGAAATCAACAAGGCAGGGGTCACAAGGCAGGGGTCTCAGGCAGGGGTCAGGTCTAGATTTGAAGCTTTTCTCGTGGTGGATTGTGAAATATATCTCATCCAGCGGGGAAGCATCTAATCTAGACCTGA
>JBEVXT010000665.1:0-3658 GCA_040505955.1 Sedimenticola sp.
TCTCTTTTACCGAAGTGGTGGATGTATACGCCTTCCGCATCGTCGTCGACAACCTCGACACCTGTTACCGGGTGCTTGGTCTGATGCACAGCCTCTATAAACCGGTACCGGGGCGCTTCAAGGACTATATTGCCATCCCCAAGTCCAATGGCTACCAGTCACTGCACACGGTGTTGTTCGGCCCCTACAGTATTCCCATCGAGATTCAGATTCGCACCGAGGCGATGCACCGAGTGGCCGAATCGGGGATTGCCGCCCACTGGCTCTACAAGAGCAGCGAGAGCGACGAGGAGTTGGCCCACACCGGTGCCGCCAGCTGGCTCAAACATCTGCTTGAGCTGCAGCAGGGGGCGGGTGACTCGATGGAGTTTCTGGAGCACGTTAAGATCGATCTCTTCCCGGATGAAGTCTACGTCTTCACTCCGCGGGGCAAGATCCTGGTGTTGTCCAAGGGGTCGACGGTGATCGACTTCGCCTATGCCGTACACTCCGATATCGGCAATGGTTGTGTGGCGGCAAGGATAGATCGGCGCATGGTGCCCCTGCGCAGCCGTCTTCACAGCGGCCAGACAGTGGAAGTGATCACATCAAAGACAGCCCACCCCAGCGCCGCCTGGCTCAACTACGTGGTGACCGGCAAGGCGCGCTCCAATATCCGCAGTTACCTGAAAAACCTTCATCGTAATGAGGCGGTTGATCTCGGGCGTCGCCTGTTGGAGAAGGAACTGGGTGCCAATAACGTCAAGCTCGACGAGATCTCAAAAATCAGGCTTGAACAGTTACTTGCCGACTTCAAGTTGAAGGATTTAGATGCACTGCTGGGTGAGGTGGGCCTGGGTAATCGCATGCCGCTACTGGTAGCCCGGCGTCTTCTTGATCGCGATGACGAAATGCCCAAGGATCTGGCCGGTGATATTTACAGCAATGCCCCGCCCCTGGCGATTCAGGGTACTGAAGGTATGGTGGTGAAATATGCCAAGTGCTGTCGGCCATTACCGGGCGATGATATCGTCGCCACCTTTCGACCCGGCTCAGGCATTGTCGTACACCGCCATGAGTGCAGGAATTTTAGTGAATTTCGCAAGGGAGCCAGCTGGCTCGATGTGCAGTGGGAAAAGAACCCTGCCGGTGATTTTACCACTGAGATAAAGGTTGAGATGGGTGACAAAAGAGGGGTGCTGGCCTCCCTCGCAGTAGCCATATCGGAGATGGGGTCAAATATAGAAAACGTCAATATGGGGGAGCGTGACGGTCTCACCTCCACCCTTGATTTTGTTATCACTGTTGATGACCGTGTTCATCTCGCAAAAGTGATGAAGCGCCTGCGCCATCTGAAACAGGTGATACGCATCTATCGGGCAACCGGCTGATACTCCCCATAACTCACCTCAGGAGTCACCATGACACGAGAAATTATCCGTACCGATAAAGCACCCCAAGCCATTGGCACCTACTCTCAGGCGGTCAGGGCTGGCACTACCGTCTATCTTTCCGGGCAGATCCCTCTGGTGCCGGAAACTATGGAGATGGTGGCGGGGGATATGGAAGCACAGATCCGCCGTGTATTCGATAATCTGCAGGCGGTGACTCGTGCTGCCGGTGGTGATCTTGCGGATATCGCCAAGCTTAATATATTCCTCACAGACCTTAGTCACTTTCCGCTGGTCAATCAGGTGATGGCTGAGTACTTTTCCGAACCCTATCCTGCCCGCGCCGCCATCGGTGTCGCCGCCCTGCCAAAAGATGCCGGGGTCGAGATGGATGGAGTGATGGAGTTGTAGCGTTGTTTTATCGATCTATAAAGGTACTTGATTACCGCTGAAGCTTTGCCGGAAATGAACGCAAATAAACGCGAGTGTGATGCCAGACTTCTCTTCGCAGCCCGTATTAGCTCATCTTTTGCTATCATTGGCTGAGCATCGAGGGTAGTCATAAAAAATATTGGGAGAGTCAAGATGGACTGTAGCTGGGATTACAGCGGTAAGTGTTTCATTGTAACCGGTGCCGCCAGCGGAATAGGGGCCGAATTATGCCTGCTACTGGCAAAGTCAGGCGCTGCAGTGGTACTGGTCGACCGTGATGAGATCAGACTTGCCAGGGTGCTGGCAAAGTGTGCCGAAGCGGCGACGGCGGCACCCCTTGCCATCCCGGCGGATGTCTCAAAAAAGGAAGATGTACAGCGTATGGTGGCTGAATCGCTGGCTCGTTTCGGGAAGATCGATTCACTGGTGACCAGTGCTGGTGTTCTCTACCGCAGCAAGTTTCTGGATATCGGTCTGGATGAGTGGGACGAAGTGATGGACACTAATGTCCGTGGTCTCTTTCTCTGCAATCAACTTGTCGTTGCAGAGATGCTGAAACAGGGTGGTGGCCGCATCGTCAATATCGCATCGGTGGCGGGACGCTCCATCAGCCTCATTGGTGGTGCTCACTACTGCACCTCTAAACATGCAGTTATCGGCATGACCCGTCATATGGCGCGTGAATTGTCTCAACAGGGTATACGCGTCAACGCCTTCTGTCCCGGCGCTACCAATACCCCGATGATCCATGACAACCTGGATGCTGAAGAGGTCAATGGACTCAAACAGCGAATTGCCCTGGGTCGTCTGGCCGATGCAGATGAGCAGGCACGAGTGGTGGCCTATATGCTTAGTGACGCCGCCTCCTACCTGAATGGCGCCTGTCTCGACAGTAATGGTGGATCGGTTATGCTCTAGGATCACTATTCTATAGTGCAGATAGAGAGCTATTGCAGTAGAAACGCACTTCTTGCTGCAGCGTTAAAGTAAGCTGTTAACTTCTCTAAATACAATGGGAGTAACTATGGAACTCATCTCAATAAATACATCAAAACAGAAATGTATTGAATATCAAGGGAAGGAAATATCGACGGGAATCTTTAAAGAACCTGAGGCTGGTAAGGTATTCATTCGAAAGGGCAACTTGGTAGGTGATGAACAAGCAGATTTATTAAATCATGGTGGCTCCCATAAAGCTGTTTATGCTTTTTCATATGACCACTATGCTTATTGGCGTGAGATACTTAACAATAACAAATTAAAATATGGTGCGTTTGGTGAGAACCTGACTATTTCTGATTTTGATGAAGCAAGTTTATTTATTGGTGACCAGTTTAGTATTGGCGACTGTGTTTTGGAAGTCAGCCAGCCAAGAGTGCCATGTTTTAAACTTGGGATTGCATTAAATAATACTAAAGCACCAAAATTATTTACAAAAAGCTTTAATACGGGTGTTTATTTTAGGGTTATTAAAGAAGGTATCGTATCCCACGGTAATCGTGTTAATAAAATCAATGAAGTGTCTAATTCAGTAAGTGTAAGGTCTTTGTTTAGAGCCTATTTTGACAAGAATTATGACAATGCGAATAAAGTAATTACTAATGCCCTTCAGTTAGACACACTTGCTCCGGAATGGAAGGAGAAGTTAGCTGGGAAGATAGCTTAAAAAGTCAAATCCCTTTATTGTTGAGCTTGCATCTCCTGATACACAATTTAGTTTGACCAGACGTATTCATAGGTTTCAGAAATGGTAATGATTATGTGAATAGGTTTGAAGTTGCGAAACATTGGAGTTAATTGATGGATATAGAAGAAAATGAAAAATCATACAAAGGACAATGCCTCTGTGGTTCAAT
>JBEVXT010000666.1:0-3497 GCA_040505955.1 Sedimenticola sp.
ATCCTACACACTCCAGCAGCCTCAGCATAACATTATGGTGGCATAGCGGTGAGATCTGTATAAATTACAGTTCTAGTGATCTGAACCCAATGAAAATAAGGTTGCGCGGTAAATAAATTATTTTATTATGGAGTTAGATGGAACAGATCTTTGTGAAGGCGACAGTGAGTGTGAAGTTTATTTCAAGACCGGTATTGAGGGTGGCGAGCTTTCTGAGGGTTTTGTAGACCACACAGAGTTGGAGATGAGTGGTGAAGCCAGGCAATCTCACAACTCTACTGGAGTGGATGGTTCATCGGTCGGTCAACCCGAGGTGGTCAGCAAGTCGGTGATAATCAGGCTTTAGCGGGGCTAAAGGTGATGATGTCAAATTTTGCTGGTGTATTAAAGGATGTTGTCCTGGTGCTTACGTCCATGAAACACACAAGTACTGATGGCGGCAACAGTCACACCTCTGTAGGCCATGATATCCCCCAAAACTGTGGTGGGTCAAGTATAGACAATTTACAGGTGCAGGATGCACACCACCAAATTAACGTTGGGTCCAGGGGTGACAGCCAACAACAGGGTACAC
This sequence comes from Sedimenticola sp., assembly GCA_040505955.1. Classification (GTDB taxonomy): domain Bacteria; phylum Pseudomonadota; class Gammaproteobacteria; order Chromatiales; family Chromatiaceae; genus Vondammii. The sequence continues at coordinate 575 of JBEVXT010000666.1, forward strand.
ACCACCAATGTAGCGTTGAGTCCATATGTGACAGGCAGCAGCAGAGTGCACACCACCAATTTAGCGTTGGATCCAGTGTTGACAGACAACAGCAGGATGCACACCACCAATTTGGCGTCATGTCCAGGAGTGACAGAAAACAGCAGGATGCACACCACCAATTGAGCAATGAGTCACAGGGTGACTTTCAACAACAGGGTGCACACCACCAATTTGATGACGTCTACAGGGGCACATTTCCGCTACCGGATGTACACCACCGATTTGGTGACCAGTCCATGTTTAATTTCCCAGGACGGGCAGCGCATATGCACCGTAGTGATGATAATTATCATGCTGCCTATCAACGTGGAGCTGATGATAGGAATTTCAACTCGCGTGAAGTACCTGTGGATTGTCCACGGTATAGCGATCACAGGGCACATGATAGGTGGTCTAGGCTACACAGTGTCGGTAATGGGGCACACCAATCAATTAAAATACCATCGTTCACTGGTAAGGAAGACTGGATTGTGTGGTCGGCACGTTTTGAGGCAATAGCTAACCGGTACCGATGGGACGATGAAGATAAACTGGACCAGCTGTTACCAAGACTGGAGGGTCAAGCAAGTGAATTTGTCTTTTCCCAGTTGCCTCCAAGGGTTTTGACTAGTTATCAACATCTAGTTGCAGAATTGAATAGTCGGTACCGGGTTATTCACACCGCACGGTCTTATGCAGCGAAGTTCAGTAAGCGGTCACAGAAATATGGGGAAATGGCGGAAGACTTTGCAGCTGATCTAAAAATGTTGTACGACAAAGGACACGGGTACAGAGATAGGAAGACCAGGAATGAGGATCTAGTGAGACGATTTTTAGATGGTTTATATGACGAGGAGGTGCGATTTGAAGTGGAGTACCATAAGGAGCCCGAGACGATAGATGAAGCCATATTCCACGTCGTTAATTTTATCCAGACTAGAAACTGCGGAGAGCAGAAGTACAGTAAAAGGGGTACACGGAGGACACTGGATGATGGAATAATGGACGAGACGGATCGGAATTTAGGTACGGTCAACAGAATACCAGATAGAACAAACAGACGTGATGAAGAACACATGAATGACCATAGTCAACACTCTTCACGACATGCGCAGGGGCAGACAGAGATAGCCAGCCAGCAGAAGATTATAGACACGCTAATGAAAAGGGTGGAAGATTTGGAGAAAGACCGGAACCTACAAAATCCAAGGTTTAACTATAACAGACGGAACCAGAGGATGGATGTAGAGTGTTATAATTGCCATGAGATGGGTCATTTTTCACGAGACTGTCCTCAAAAGCCGGCATGGGACAGAGGTAACAATAACAGATTAGCCGAAAACAATGAGGCACACGTACCCCAGGATCAAGGGCCACAACAGGTGCCAGATAATAAGCCTTTAAACTACCGGGGACCAGCTCTTGCGGCCAAAGGGAGGTCCCAGTAGATGATGCATGTACTGCTAAATGTAATGTTGAAGGCCTGGATATATCGGATAATAATACCACGGTGATACGCAGAGACAGGGGGCTCTGTCATGGAGTGTATATAGAGGGTCGCATAGAAGGCATACCTATATTGTTTACGGTGGATACCGGAGCATCTAGAACAGTTATATCAGAGAAGGTCTACAAGAGGATGAGGGACGGCAGGAAACCACCACTGGATAAGACGTCGTGTTTAGTTGGAGCGGATGGTCACCCAATTAGAGAGTTGGGGAAAGCCATGTTCAACATGCAGCTTGGTTCATTGGAAATGGCCAGGGAAGCTGTTGTGGCAGCAATCGATGATGATGCGCTGTTGGGGTACGACGTCTTGGTTGGTGGAGAGAATGGGCCGGCAGATATCCTTTTGGGTCAAGGGAAACTTGTTTTGGATAACGTGGAAATTCCGTGTATGCAAGTTAGTAGTATCGGTAAATCAAGAAAGGTAGCCGTAGCAGACGACTCATTGGTCCCGGGTAGCAGCGAGGCGTTGATCGGTGTCTTCATTGAGGGAAACGAGAAGAATGACCATGATCAGAAATCTGACTACCTGGTAAAGACAGCGGGACACTCCAAGGATAATTCTCACTTTGCATTGGGGTCTACAGTGGTGGATAATAATGAAGGTGTGACTGGTGGATCAAAACATACACACCAATTTTCATCGAGAGTGGGGATTTCTGGGAAGACCGAGGGTGTTATTAGTATCGTAGCAACTGGGAGTAGTAATGACAAGCGAAACCAGGATACCATTAGGCAGGTCCATGTAGCGGTGAAAAGGGGAAACACAGTTGAAAGCTGGTATGAGAAGAGTGATCCTAGAGAAATACCAGATCACAAGAAGGCACTTCTCAGGAAGCTTATGCATGGCAGGATAGAGCGCGGTAAAGAACAGGAAACGAGGATGAACAACTTAGAAGATGCATGTTCTAGGGGCAGACTGGTTATGCGTCATACTAGTACAAGGAGGCGAACATTTTTTCGGGAAAATCAAACGCGTATATAGTATAGGTGTAAGAACGTCACCTTGGCGTATGCCAAAGTCAATAATTGGGCATAGGTTTAATATATCGTATTCGGTGTAACTACATACATGTACATAGTACACCGTGAACTATTGTTAACACTAATTGGTATATAGTATGTGTACATATGTTCGAGAAGTATTGTGAATAAACAATACATAACGGAACATTGACTTGACATTTAATTATCTTAACCCGTAAGGCATAGAAGGTTTCCCGAAGTAATTTGAGCAGTAACAAAAAACCAAATAGTATCGATATTATTGGTTAAATGAACTTTATAGATAACTGATTAACTAGAAAGTTAACCTGTTAACATAACCCATATAATAGGATTCAAAGGAAACAGGCTTGCTGCAAACTCGGAGGTCAAGGTGTAAGTTTGGGGTGAT
>JBEVXT010000667.1:0-7050 GCA_040505955.1 Sedimenticola sp.
AATACCCGCACTATGAATTCACTACCGTACCCCCCCCTGCGCCTCGCCTGGACAATCTGGAGTTTGGGAGCCGCGCTCTACCTCATCGGTTTCTATCAGCGGGTGGCCCCGGGTGTTATGACAACGGAGTTGACGGCCGATTTTGGGCTTAACGCCGCCGCGCTTGGCAATCTCTCCGCTTTTTACTTTTACAGTTATGTGGCAATGCAGGTGCCCACCGGCTTGCTGGCGGATCACTGGGGTCCGCGGCGGCTGTTAACACTGGGCGCCATGGTGGCGGGGATCGGAACTCTGGTGTTCGCCTTGGCAGGCGATGTGATATGGGCCGGTTTAGGTCGCCTTTTGATCGGCGGCTCGGTGGCGGTGGCTTTTGTCGGCATGCTGAAGCTGGCGGGACACTGGCTGCCCACCAGGCAGTACGCCCTCTCCTCCGGCCTGGCGCTCTGTTGTGGGGTTGTCGGTGCTGTTTTTGCTGGCGTGCCGCTGGGAATGCTGGTGGACGCTTTCGGTTGGAGGCCGGTAATGGTGGTTTCAGCAGGGGTCACCTTTGCTGTTTCGATCGCTATCTGGCTATGGGTGCGCGACGACCCCAAAGAACTGGGCTATGCTGGCCATGCCGTAACCCACGACAGTGACACAGCCCCACCCACCCACGGCGCAATCGCAGGTATTCGCGAAGTATTCCGTTACCGCAACACCTGGCTGCTCTATCTCATTTCCGGCGGTGTGGTGGGTTGTGTGTTGACCTTTGCAGGCCTCTGGGGTGTCCCCTTTCTCACCAGCCACTACGGCATGGAGAAGAGCGGTGCAGCGGCTGTCTGCTCGGCAATCATGATTGCCTGGGCTCTTGGCGGCCCCACCTTCGGCTGGCTCTCCGACCACCTTGGAAAACGTCGGCCACTCTATATCATCGGTTGTACCGTTCAACTGGTGTGCTGGAGTATCGCACTGTTGCTGTCGGATCTTCCTCTCTGGTTGCTGATATCGCTGGTGGTGACCGCCGGTTTTTTTTCCGGCAATATGATTATCACCTTCGCATTTTCCCGGGAGTCGGTGCCTCCGTCCCTGGCCGGAACGGTATCCGGTATTGTCAATATGGGAGTTATGATGGAGCCGATGCTGCTACAACCGGCAGTGGGTTGGATGCTTGACCGCTATCAACAAAGTGGCGTTGAGGGGCAACCGGAGATCTACTCTCTGCCCGCCTACCAGAGCGGTTTCATCCTGATGCTGGGCTGGCTGGCGCTGTCGCTGGTGTTGGTTGTGTTGAGCCGTGAGACCTATTGCAAACAGACCCTGTAGCGTCATATCACAGGGTTGCTAATCGACCCGACCTCAGACCTACATGCCCCTCCCCCATCCGCTGCCGGAGAGGTTGGTGAGAAAAGAGGCGGCGCCTGCGCCAATACGTTTGGCAAAACGCTCTACCAGATCTTCAGCCGGTGTAAAATCGACAATAGTCTCTGCCTTGATCACTTCACGGGCAACATAGCTGCTACTGCCCAACTCATCAGCCAATCCAAGTTTGATACTCTCTTCACCAGACCAGAAGAGGCCGCTGAAGATCTTCTCATTCACCTTCAAACGATCACCCCGACCCTCTTTGACTGCAGCGATGAACTGTTGGTGCACCTGATCAAGCAATCCTTCTATGTGAAGGCGCTCATCCTCTTTTAGTGGAGAGAAGGGGTCGAGGATGGCTTTGTGTTCACCGGCGGTGAGCAGGCGTCGTTCGATACCCAACTTCTCCATTCCCTTCTCGAAACCGAAGCCACCCATCAGCACACCGATGGAACCAACGATACTCGCCTTGTCGACATAGATCTTATCAGCCGCCACCGCTACATAATATCCGCCGGAGGCACACATGTCGGTCACGACAGCGTAGACCGGTATATCTTCGTACTTCTCTTTCAGTCGACCTATTTCGTCGTAGATGTAGCCTGACTGCACCGCACTGCCGCCCGGACTGTTGATACGCAAAATGATACCTTTGGTCTCTTCATCTTCAAAGGCACTGCGCAGACCGCTGATAACATTATCCGCACCCGCCTCTGAATCATCGGCGATAACACCCTTGATCTCCACCAGGGCGGTATGCCCCTTGTCATCACCAAGGGAGGTCTCCGGTAACTTGTCCGGCATCCACAGCAGCAGCAGTGTGATCAGATAGGCGAAGGTGAGTAGCTTGAAAAAGATACCCCAGCGACGCGCCCGCCTCTGCTCGCTAATTGATGAGGAGGCCAGTTTCTCCAGCAACTCCCGCTCCCAGTTCTCGTTTTTGTCGTCCATCGTTCCAGTGCTCTATCAATTGTAAATATTCAGTAACTATTGTGTTGAACAGTCTCTTTTAAAACTGGCCCCGTACAAAATCATGAAGTCAATTGTAGGAGCGAACTTGTTCGCGATGGGCTTCGAACTCTGCTCTTCACGAACAAGTTCGTTCCTACAAATGCATCCTTATCTCCATAAAGAGGATTTTCATGATTATTGCACATGGTCACTCTTTTGAATCCTTATGGCTGCCGATCAGTGTGCCGTGAGCCAACCTGTTAACTCGGTAATATCATCCAGGCAACCCAGCGGCGAATGCTGCATCAACCGCTGTGGGGTGTGTACACCATAGCTGACCGCCAGGCGGTGGGCACCGGCGTTGGCCGCCATCTGCATATCATATTCAGTATCACCAATCATCAGCGTCTCACCGCCTTCAACCCCCAGTTCATCCATAATCTGCAGCAGCATCTCGGGATGGGGTTTGGAGAGTGTCTCATCGGCGCAGCGAGTGGCAAGAAACAGTGGTTTCAACCCAGTCTCATCAAGTACTTTATCCAGACCCTGACGCCCCTTGCCGGTGGCTACCGCCATCATGTACTCCTGCTTCTGCAGATTGTGCAGCACCTCTCTGGCACCCATGAATAGTTCCGAGGGGGTCTTGTCGACATTGAGAAAGTAGTGACGATAACGCACCACCACTTTGGCAACCAGATCATCATCTGCTCCAGGAAAGAGGGTGGTGACCGCCTCCTTCAACCCCAGACCGATTATATTGCGAACCTCGTCATCTGTCGGCATTTTCAGATGCAGATCCTTGGCCGCCCCGCGCACACAGGCAATGATTCTGGCCTCCGAGTCCATCAGGGTACCATCCCAGTCAAATACCAAAAGCTTAAAACTTTTACTGCTCATCGCCTCAACTCACCCAATACTTTGACTAATGCCGGTTCAAGAGGGGCTTCAAACCGTACCTCACCCCGCTCCTCCGGCCAGGAGAAGCGTAGTGATTCTGCATGAAGGAACAGCCTTTTCAGTCCCCTGTTTCGCATTGCCCTGTTGGCTGAGTCATCTCCATATTTGAGGTCACCCAAGATAGGGGTTCCTATATGGGCGGCATGAACCCGGATCTGGTGGGTACGCCCGGTGATCAACCGGGCCTCAACCAGGGTGTAGTCACCAAACCGTTCCCGCACCCGAAATCGGGTAACCGATGGTTTTCCCCGGGGGTCTACCTTAACAACCCGCTCACCGCTCTTGAGGCTGTTTTTCAACAGCGGTTCATTTACTTCGAGATGATCACGATGCCAGCGACCCGCCACCAGGGCAAGATAGCGTTTGTCGATGTCGTTATTGCGAATCAGTTGATGAAGAGTTCGCAGCGCACTGCGCCGGCGTGTTATCAACAGACAGCCGGAGGTATCCCGATCGAGCCGGTGAACCAGCTCCAGCTCATGCTCCTCCGGCCGCATCTGGCGAAAGGCCTCAATCACACCAAAGCTGAGCCCGCTACCGCCATGAACCGCCATGCCTGAGGGTTTATTGATTACCAGCAGTCGCTTGTCCTGATAGATGATCGACTGCTCAAGAATCGCCAACTGCCTGCTTCCGGCAGTGCCGGGCGACTTCTTCTCCGGCAGGTGTACCGGGGGCACACGTATCAGATCGCCCTCTTTAAGCCGATAAGAGGGCTTTATCCTCCCCTTATTGACCCGCACCTCTCCGCGTCGCAGTATGCGATAGATATAACTTCGGGGAACCCCTTTAAGGAGATTCATGAGGAAGTTATCAATGCGCTGCCCCTCATATCCGGGCTGCACAGGCACCTGCTGTACCGGCCTTTTCTTCTGCTCTGTTTCCGACATCCGGCGAATAATAGCAGTTTCTTGAGAACCACTGCAGAAAAAAGGTTAGTTTTTCTCTTGGTTATTTGCCGTAGGTATGGATGGGGGCTATAATCTCACTGTGGCGTGACCCTTATAATTAGTAGAGTGCGCTCACAAAGAACACGATAGAGAGTTTATTGGTGCCGACCTGACAAGCCGTCACCAAAAGTCAGGCCGACCACGATCTCCCGGATGTACGGGATGGATCGAACCTGTAGAAGGGTCGCCGGCCGGACTGCAAAGAGCACACTGCCCAGTTGCAGTGACCCAAAATTAATGGCGTGGCCCTGGATGGATCTGCCGCTGAGAAGTTGGATTCCCACCTAATATTATGGTGTGAACCGACTGCCCGCTTCAGTCCCTTAACTTGACGGCCACCTGCGTTCAGGAATAAGGAATATTTAAAATCCTGAATAAAGGCTCGCTTATGCGAAGCCTACAGGCCATAAGGCGCGCCGAAGGATTTATACAATATGAAACGCATGCTGATCAACGCAACTCAGCCGGAAGAGTTGCGCGTGGCCATTGTGGATGGCCAAAAACTGTTCAACCTGGATATCGAAAGCGCAGGACGCGAGCAGAAAAAAGCCAATATTTACAAGGGCCGAATCACCCGGGTAGAGCCCAGTCTCGAAGCCGCATTTGTTGAATACGGCGCTGATCGCCACGGCTTCCTCCCCCTCAAAGAGATCTCCCGCAGCTACTTTTCCGATAAGGCCCGCGAAGGCGGCGGTCGCGCGAGCATCAAGGATGCGATCAGGGAAGGCCAAGAGATGGTCATTCAGATCGAGAAGGAGGAACGCGGCAACAAGGGAGCGGCGCTTACCACCTTCATCTCCCTGGCTGGCCGTTACCTAGTGCTGATGCCCAACAATCCCCGGGCGGGTGGTGTCTCCCGCCGCATTGAGGGCCAGGAGAGAAGCGATCTCAGAGAGGCCATGTCCGGCCTGGAGATCCCCGATGGAATGGGACTGATAGTCCGAACCGCCGGTGTCGGTAAAAATGAGGAAGAGTTGCAGTGGGATCTCAACTATCTGACACAATTGTGGAGCGCCGTCGATGAATCCGCAGCGAAACAGAAGGCCCCCTTCCTGATCTATCAGGAGAGCAATGTCATCATTCGCTCCATGCGTGACTATCTGCGTGGTGACATCGGGGAGATCGTAATCGACCACCCTGATGTCTATGCAGAGGCCTGCGAGTTTGTTGACCAGGTAATGCCCCAGTACAAGAAAAAGCTTCGTAATTACACAGATGAGATTCCTCTATTCAACCGCTTTCAGATCGAGAGCCAGATTGAATCCGCCTTTCAGCGACAGGTTACCCTCCCCTCCGGTGGCGCCATTGTTATCGACAACACAGAAGCTTTGACCTCAGTCGATATCAACTCAGCCCGCTCCACCAAGGGAGCGGATATCGAAGAGACTGCTCTCAGCACCAACCTTGAAGCCGCCGACGAGATTGCACGCCAACTGCGCCTGCGCGACATGGGCGGCCTCTTTGTCATCGACTTCATCGACATGACACCCTCCCGCAACCAGCGAGAGGTTGAAAACCGGCTGAAAGAGGCACTAAAGCACGACCGCGCCAGAGTGCAGATCGGCCGCATCTCACGCTTCGGTCTGCTGGAGATGTCACGGCAGCGGCTGCGTCCATCACTGAGCGACTCCACTCTCCATGCCTGTCCACGCTGCTCAGGGCACGGCTTTATTCGCGGTGTTGAATCACTTGCTCTCTCAGTACTCCGTCTCATTGAAGAGCACGCAATGAAGGAGAATACCGCACGAATCAACGCACAGTTACCGGTTGATGTCGCCACCTTCCTGCTGAATGAGAAACGGCAGCAGATCCACGATATTGAGAAGCGTCACGCCATAAGTGTGATTCTGATACCCAATATTCATCTGCAGACGCCCCACTACGAAATTGAACGGGTGCGCGCCCAGGATATCCTCAGTGGGAGTGACGATCCTGCCAGCCACGAGATGATGATCAAGCCGGAGGATCACTCACAGGATGCCCCCGGTCGGCAGAATACAAAAACTGAAGAGCCCACTGTTAAACGCATCACCCCTTCAGAACCGGCCCCCCAGCGTGCCCCGGTAGCCGTTGCAGAGGTTGAACCCACACCTGCACCTGCATCCCAGGAAGGTGGGTTTATCCAGCGTTTTCTGAAAACCATCTTCTCTGGAGGTGAACCAGAGAAAAAGGAAGAAGAGACTGCTGCCGAACAGAAACCCACGGAAGAGAGCCAAAGTGGTTCCCGCCCCCAGGGTGGACGCAATCGTAACGCCAGGCGAGGTGAAAACCGTAACCCCCGTGGACCCCGGCAGCGATCCAGCGGCAGAGGAGGCGACAGCCGACCACAGCAGGGCGGGCAAAAAGCGAGGCCGGAGAATCCTCAAAGAAAGAAGCGCGAAGAGAACAAAGAGCCGCAAGAAAACAGAGCGCCGCAAGAGAACAGAGAACCGCCAACAGCGGTTACGCCAGCGGATGCAGAGACGACCGGTACTGAAGAGGTGAAGCGTAGCTCCCGCAGAGGGCGCAGGGGTGGACGCCGCCGTCGCGGAGGCCGCAGTGACGCTGGTCAGGAAGGTGGTAACCAGGAGCAGACGGAGCAGCAAACCACCACAGTGGAGAGCCAAGACGTCACCAGCACTGCAAATGGTAACCAAGCCGCACCGGAAGATACAGAAAAGAAGGAGCTGGAAAATTCCGGCAATCGTGGTCGTGGGCGCGGTCGTGGCCGTGGCAGAGGGCCGCGGAAACCGAGAGAACCGGCTGAGAGCGACAACAGTAAAATCGAAGTTGTTGAGGAGAAGGCAGTAGAAAAGCCTGAGCCAAAGCCCTTCACCCAGGTGGAAACCAAACCCACCTCCAAACCTAAGCG
>JBEVXT010000668.1:0-2758 GCA_040505955.1 Sedimenticola sp.
CTAAAAGAATGGCCCGAACTTACTGTTGATGACATAAGCAAATAAGGAAGTGTATTTCTTCCTTGAAGACGCGACCAGAGGCTGTGTCTGAACAAGATAGAGGGCATATTAATCATCTGTTTAAGTAGAAAGGTGAGAAATATTTCCGTCATCACATTTTTTCACCTGTTTTTTTTTCCATTTTGCTGCCATTCAAAGTGTTTTTTTTCTACCAATTTGGCTGAAATTTTTCACAAATGTCTGAAATAGTCATTCTAGAAGAGATTGGCAAAATAAAATGTTAATGCAACAATCAGTTTTTAGTTAATCACATTTCAAGTGTGTATAGTCTTTTTTTTGGGGCCACCCGATATTTCTAATCAGATTTAGCAGAATCAAATTGGTGTTGATTTTGAAAAGCGAAATCGAAAGTGGAATGATTGAAATGTAGTGTAATAATAATTAGTGTATTACTATGGCTGCGAAAGTGTACGTGATGGTGTATAACAATTCGCAGATCTATAATTATATTTATCTGATTTAGAGGGTTGGAGGTTGGGAGCGATGTGAAGGGTATACATTAACAGAACAGAACAGAACATACTTTTATTATTATAGTCAGGTCACAATTGACATGTAACAACATGACTGAATACAAGAGCTACATCAGTGGGTAGGTCGGCATGGATGACAGTCGCTGAAAAAATAATCTGGCAGAGTATTTTATATTATACGTGACGTGAGGGGGGCCGGGGGGGGCAGTAGACAAGTTGTAGATCATGTTACAATGATGATAATAGTTGCCAGTTTCGATATGTTGGAAAATGCGACTTTTCACGACAAAACGTTGCACATGGTAGCCAATTTTCGCAACCCAAGTGTAGACACAGCCCGAGCGGCGCAAACATGCCGCTATGTCTGTGGCCACACCAGTATGCGTGTTATAGTCTGCATGTACAGATATATGCAGTGCTGTTTTGTCGTGACTCGTCCCACGCTCCAATTCACTCTGTTTACAAATACTGTTGTGTGTTTATTGTCAGGGTGCACGGGGAACGGAGAAAAGCATGTGCTTCATTCATAAATACTTGTTCTATTTACCAAGACGCAATGACGTTTGGCGCATGGAACACTGTGGCAAACCGCTCGCAAAATAGACCAGTCACACCAACCGAGGACTAGCATATATATGTATATAATACTAATTATATTATATACACAAACATGAGACATAAATCTCCGATAAAACTGGTATACCATACGAGTCCACAATACAGTGCAGACAGTAGATTGTCGTCACTATTTTGTTTAGGTCGGCACAAGGGTCCATTCACCAGCCATGATTACGCACGGGGTATTCGCAGCGACTGCCATACAGTGGGTAGGTGGGTCAATAACAATTTGTAAATATACAACAGATCGACGATTGGTCAGTTGTGGCACGTGGGGAACGCCACTTCATGGCATTGTCGAATCGCACATAACAAAGCGGCTTTATGTTGTGTGTCACAATGCAAATCAGAAGATGCAAGTTAAGTGGATATACACAAGGCTTATGTTAATGAATAATTATGATCATCTTGTTTAAATACAGTGACAGTGTAAACCCTGATTGGCCTTAATATTAAGTTCACTACATCTGTTGTACATGGATATATAAATGCAATAAGACACTACGTGTCGTGGCCCAGTCTGCCACAACCGGCCAACCAAATGCTGTATAGTACATGTAACCAGGTTCAATGTGAATCAAATAGTGTTGGATTATTTCGGAGTGCATTATTTTTAGAGGTATTAAATTATGCAGAAAATAAATGAAAGCACTGTTATAGTATTCGGACAACACAATATTGGGACAATATTTGCGCCCAATGCGCTCAAATAAAAGGTCTATATAACACGCGCGATCAGGGTATTCCCTGGTCATGCTGGGCCATCACTCAGCCTGATCAGGGGCTACGCCGCTCGCCGTTCAATAGTTCAAGTGAACATTGTTACGTTCAACTACAGTAACCCGATCCTAGGGTAATTAATTTACGTATATGTACAATTGTGCATGTTCATGGATGGACACATTTGGATTACGATGTTGGATTTTATATGCAGAATATCACATGTTGGACATTAACCGGTAAGTACAATTATTCACAGGCACGTGTACATTATGATGTTTGCATTAGGTGAATGTTTGCATTATTTCTTTGGCGAAAATGACAATATTTTTCATAAGCTGTGGGGATTTCGACGTATTCATTAAATCGGAGAATTTCAAGACATTTGGGCGTAAATAGAAACGCATCGGGATGTATTTAACTCGCGAGTCTCTGAAAAATGGGCATAATAATAAGTAATGGTATGGGTCACCAATTCCATTCGAGTCACACAACATACATTTCCTTTCTTCGTATGGAACACGCGACCCAGACCACCTACCAGTTTCAACCGGCATGCGATGATTATCGGTTCGGAAGCGGAACATAGCAAGTCGCATATTTTCGGGCAATTCTGTGAGATAGGGCTCGAGTTTCAGGTCGTGTTTGAAAAGTCGATAGTTCTTTCCCTTGGATGAAATATTCAGTTGTCCATTCCAGTTTTGAAAGTATTGATCTTGAAGGGACCGTTTTACCAGTTTATGGGCTGATTTCAGGGTTATATCGGTTTGACGGGTCCACATATATCCATTTCCTGTATCATCTAGTATACGTTTAATATGCATTAGCCATTTGTTATTTAGATTTGAATTTAATATATTGTCATAGAATATTTTAGATATTTTATC
>JBEVXT010000669.1:0-3607 GCA_040505955.1 Sedimenticola sp.
AGGCGATGGGCCGGGTAACATAGTTCGAACCATCTATGGGTGATACACACTCAATTTTGCTTGCCATTGAATCCAAACCTTCTGTTTCTGTAACTTTTGTAAGCCCGTAACTCTTCAACTGGAGTAGCGGGAGAGAGCATAAAGAACGGGATTACAGTGAACTACAGAAAACACAGAGTGAAGATTTTCTCTGTGTGCTCTGTGGTTCTCTGTGCCTACACCAAACCGGTATCGCTGATCGGTGGGTAAGTTCCCGATTATCCCGCGCCACCCATACTTATCTTACGGGCGGCACGGAAACCAATAGACTGCGATACCTGATGCAGTCAGCGAACGCTGCGTATACCCAGATCAACCGTAACGGTAGGGGCGTCCAGCTTTATCCATTGCTGAGTTGTAATCCTTGAAGATCTGCACGACCTTTGCCGCAGTCGGATTGGTAGCGGCAATCTCATCCCAGAATATACGTGCTTCAGCTTCAACCGTGGCCCACTCCGCATCGGGAATAGAGGTCAGCTTGAGCTTGGTGCCTTCTGTACGCAGTTTTGCTTCACCACCCCAATACCAGTGCTGACGATAGTAGTGTGAGCTGTCCATGCTGAGCTGGAACAGCGTCTTCAGGTGTTCCGGTACTGCGTTCCAACGATCTTCGTTGGCGAAGAAAGAGCCGATCCACGCGCCCGAGATATTATTGGTCAGGAAGTAGTTGGTCACATCAGCCCAGCCTACGGTGTAGTCCTCGGTGATGCCGGACCAGGCGATGCCGTCCAGCTCTCCGGTCTGCACTGCAACTTCGATATCCTCCCACGGCAGCGTTACCGGCACGACACCGAAACGCTTGAGGAATTTACCCGCAGTAGGGAAGGTGAAGACACGCTTGCCCTTGAGATCGGCAAGGCTGTTGATCGGCTGCACTGTGTTGAAGTGGCAGGGATCCCATGCGCCAGCGCTCAACCAGGTCACGCCCTCAACTTTGTCGTAGGCCTCTTTCCAGATATCTGCAAGACCCCACTGATTAAACAGTACCGGAACATCCAGGCTGTAGCGGCTGGCAAAGGGGAAGTAGCCGCCGAATACGGAGACATCCACAGGTGCTGCGATTGAGTCGTCATCACTCTGTACCGCATCAATGGTGCCGCGCTGCATGGCGCGGAACAGCTCACCGGTGGGTACAAGCTGGTCAGCGTAATAGAGATCGATAACCATTTCACCGTTGGCTGCTTTGTTGAATGCATCGATTGCCGGTTTGATTACATGCTCGGCCAATGCTGCTCCCGCGTAAGTCTGCAGGCGCCATCTGATGGTTGTCTTTTTGGCGGCATGGACGGCCGGTGCGCCAATGGTGGCTGCACCAACGGCGGCTGCTCCGGCAAGACCTGCTGTTTTTAGAAAATCACGTCTTTTTACCATTTCCTCATCTCCTAAGGTTTGATGATTAGGTTTAACCGACCCTTCTTTCTTTACTACATTGCAGTCCGGAACAAAGTGTCTCCTTCCAGATTGAACAGTGACGTAGTTGCAGTGGGCCTGTTTTACTTTTACGTCACCCCTTTCAATTAGTTGTATCTTTTTAGGCAGTCATAATGAAGCTATCTTCCGTAGTGCATTTTTGGCAGCCACATGGCGATATCAGGGAAGGCCATGATAAGACCGAGGCCGGTGATCATGATGAGGACAAACGGAATAACCGAACGGTAGATATCGACCAGAGTAATCTCTGGCGGCGCCATTGCCCGCATCAGAAACAGGTTGTAACCGAACGGCGGTGTCATATAGGCGATCTGACAGGTGATGGTGTAGAGAACGCCATACCAGATCAGATCAAAGCCCAGCGACTTTGCCAGGGGAACAAACAGGGGGGCGACAATCACCAGCATGGCGGTATCATCCAGGAACATACCCATGACGATGTAGGAGAGCTGCATCAGAATGAGAATGCCCCATGGCCCCAGTCCCAGTTGATCAATAAAAACAGCTTCGATGGCGCGAACCGCGCCGAGGCCGTCAAAAACAGCGCCGAAGCAGAGAGCGGCGAGAATAATCCACATAAACATACAGCTGATCGCGAGGGTTTTTCGAACGGTATTCTCGATCACTTTTTTGTTCAGGCGACCCTTGAACCAGGCAGCCAGTGTGGCGGTGGTGGCACCAACGGCGGAGCTCTCCACCAGACTGGTCACCCCCATAAGAAACAGCCCCATCATGGAGAAAAAGATCGCTAAAGGAAGGATTCCCGCTCTTAGCAGGCGGAGTTTTTTACCCCAGCTGATATTGCGTTCCGCTTCCGGCAGTGCCGGCCCCAGCTCCGGCTGGAGGTGACAGCGGACAACCACATAGATGATAAATAGTGTGGCGATCATCAGTCCGGGTATCGCCCCTGCCAGCCACAACTGCCCAACCGGCTGGCGGGCAATCATGCCGTAGAGCACCAGAACAACACTTGGCGGCACCAGAATGCCTAGAGAACTGCCAGCCTGAATCACACCGGTCACCATGGTCTTGTCATACCCCCGGCGTAAAAGTTCCGGCAGGGCAATACTGGCACCGATGGCCATGCCGGCGACGCTCAGGCCGTTCATGGCCGAGATCGCAACCATAAGCAGGATGGTGCCGATGGCAAGCCCACCACGGAGCGGCCCCATCCAGACATGGAACATCTCATACAGCTCTTCGGCGATGCCGGATTCAGAAAGCACATATCCCATGTAGATAAACAGCGGCAGGGTCAGCAGCGGATACCACTTCATCAGCTTCATAGCAGCGCTGAAGCCTAATTCCGATCCACCATCACCCCACAACAGCAGGGAAGCGACAACAGCCACAAACCCGATGGCGCCAAATATGCGCTGACCTGTCAGCAACATGATCATCATGGTCGAGAACATCAGCATCGCTATCATTTCATAACTCATGCTGCATCTCCTCCGGTGACCATCCCCTTTTCAATGGGGTGTCCAGTGGCATCACCCAAATGACGGAAGAAGGTGGCGATGGCCTGAAGCAACATCAGTGCAATACCGATGCACATAATAATCTTGATGGGTGCCATCGGCGGCGCCCAGGAGGAGTAGCTTTTCTCACCATACTTCAAGGCGTATGAAGTACTGGAGTAGGCGCCGTACATCAGCAAGCCCATGTAAAAAATAAGACACAAAATAGTGATGCTATCAACAATCGCCTTGGTTCTGGCGGACCAGCGGTCGTAAAACAGATCCATACGTACATGGGAATCAAGCTGCATCGTGTATCCACCGCCCAGAAGGTAGTAGGCGACCATCAGAAACTGAGCGGTCTCAAGGGTCCATAACGAGGGTGTGAAAAACGTTTTCGTTATAGACGAATAGAGAAGAACACCCATCATGACGAAGATCAGATAGACAGCAAAGCGGCCTACACGATAGGTCACCGCCTCAACATATCGAACATAGAGTCTTATTGCTTTCGGCAACTTCTTCTCCTCATTGAGTGGTTAGCCACGGGTCTCACCACTCTCAATAGCCGCAACCGATTTTTTCGCCAACATCGCTACCCATTCAGCCATTCCGGCACAACCTTCAGCATCCCCGATCAGGTCATTTCGGATCTCGACCATTACGTTAAGCAGATT
>JBEVXT010000670.1:0-16327 GCA_040505955.1 Sedimenticola sp.
CTTAGATGGTGGTACAATTATTATCTGCATTTAGTGTAACCTATTGATTTATTAGAATATTATTGAATCCAACTTCATTCTGACGCTGTAGCGAATTCCGGTGCAGGATCGACTACATCCTGGTAGATAACCCATGGTAGAGAACCGGCGGTGAGATGATCGGGTGAGAGCATTTCCCAGTCCCAAGCAAGGGTAACGATGACGATAAAGCTGCCGAGGATGGTCTTCATAATCTGTCTCTTCAGTGATAGAAGGTAGGCAATCTGGCACTGCACATCACGAGAGCCTCCTTAGAAAAATGTATCCATAGCGTTGCATTGAATCCCTACTAAAGCATGGTCAGCAATCAGCCTTCCCTCTTGCTCTTATTTTTGAGTTTACAGGCGAGATATGAATTGAAACTGAATGGACAAATAGTGCTTTGTGCTCACTAATATCCCGATGGAGGTGACACGATACATTGCTGGCGACAGTGAAACAGGTTGATTTTATGGGTTGAAATTCCTATCCTTTTTTTATACCCCCTCTGACCACTTTTCCTGCCCGGCGCAAAGAGAAAGAATTACTCTGGTGATGATACGTTTCATATGAATATGCTCCATGCTTTTATCAGTACCATCGATCCAAGACGCTGCCTACGCTGCGGTCTAACCGGGCTAATACTCTGTTCTACGGGGCTTTTTGCTGCTGAACCAACGATCGAGTTCAACGGTGTCAGTGGTGAATTACAGACTAACCTGCAGGCAGCGCTCTCCCTGACGGCTGAGCCATGCACTGCCCCAGCTTGGCGGATCAAACGGTTATTTCGACGCTCAGACCAGGAGCTGGATGGCGCGGCAAGGGCGCTCGGTTACTATCAGCTTAAAGTGAAGAAGGATCTTCAACTCAAGCTGGACTGCTGGCAAGCTGATTTCACCATTGAACCGGGGCAACCTGTAACCCTGCAAACGGTAGATATTGACATCAATGGTGAAGCGCATGACGATCCGCTGTTTATTCAGCTGCTGAAGGAGACACCCGTGCGTAGCGGCGGTCAGTTACACCACGGCCACTACAATAGCCTTAAAGGTAAAATCGAGACACTGGCTGCCGAACGTGGGTATTTTGATGGTCAGTTCACTACTCGTGAACTTAAAGTTGATCCCGCTGCCGGGCAAGCATCGATCAAGCTGCATTACCATGCCGGATCACGCTATCGCATCGGCACCCTGGTACTGGAACAAGACACCTATGCTCCTGAACTACTGGAGCGCTACTTGAAGATCAAAGCGGGCGACCACTATGACGCCAATGCCTTGCAAGCACTCCACCAAGCGCTCTCTGGCAGTGGCTATTTCCAGGATGTTGTCGTCAAACAGGACTTCCAGGCAGCTTCCAATGGAGTCATTAATGTCCGCGTGCAGCTGGTTCCACGCAAAGGAACCGCCTATCGATTGGGCGTAGGTGTCGCCACCGATACCGGGCCAAGGTTTAGTGCCTCTTATGAAAAACGGCGTGTCAATCGCTATGGTCACCGTTTTGAGTCAAAATTAATTCTCTCCCAGGCAGACAGTTCCCTGGGGCTTGAATACAGCATACCCACTCAGCAGCCGCATATTGATCAAGTCAGCTTGCGTGGCAGCTACCAACAGCTCGAAACAGACACTTCAAGCAGCGATATCACCGCCTTAGGTCTACGAGCACTCGGAACAAGGAACGGCTGGAGTGAGACCCGTTATCTGGACTGGGTATCGGAAAACTCGGTGATTGGTAGTGATAAAACTGCCGCCTACCTGCTGGTACCGGGTATCAGTTGGTCACGCACCCATGCCGACAACCGGATGCATCCCCGCAAAGGATCACGGATGAGCGTTGAAGCTCGTGGTGCGAGTGAAGCACTGCTCTCCGATGCAAGTTTTATCCAGCTACTGGCTGGCGGCAAATGGATAGAGCCTCTGGGAGAAGGGCGTGTGCTGATACGTGCCGACTCGGGATTGAGCATCACACCTGATTTAACCAAGATACCGGCCTCCTACCGCTTTTTTGCCGGTGGTGACCAGAGTGTACGTGGTTATGGATATCAGACACTGGGGCCACGCAACATGGCCAACCAGGTCACCGGTGCCCGGTACCTGCTCAGTGGCAGTCTTGAGTATGAACACCCGATTGTTGGCGACTGGTCCGCTGCCCTGTTTGTCGATGCCGGCAGTGCATTTGATGACTGGAATGACAGCCTCAAGTATTCAGTTGGCGTGGGGCTACGCTGGCGCTCTCCAGTTGGCCCCATCAGGCTCGATTTTGCTATTCCCAATGACACCAGAAAAGACGCTTTCCGTATTCACTTCTCCATGGGCGGGGATTTGTGAGACGACTATTTGTCTCGATCACGCTTCTGATTCTGCTCAGCATACTGGCGGGAGGCACTTGGCTACTCGGTAGTGAGAACGGCAACCGCACCCTGCTGCAACAGTCGCTGGGTGAACAGCTGCAAATCGGCGCATTGCGTGGCTCCCTGTTTGGCGTACTGGTGCTAGAAGATATCAAGCTGCGCCAGGAGCAATGGGAACTGAAGATCGCAGCATTGGAGTTGCACTGGCAACCGGGCGCACTGCTCAAGGGCAAGCTACATATTCAGCAATTGCTGCTCAACGGTGTTCACTATTCACAAACAGGGACAAGCTCCACGCAAGCAGCCAGTGCCCTACCCTCACTGCCCCTAAGCGTGCAACTGGACCTAGCTGAGCTGGAGAACCTCCGACTACAAACCGGTGACAACATCCAGGAGATACGCCGCATTGCACTGCGTGCCGCGACCCAGGGTAACGAGATCGAGTTTTCCAATGTCCAGGTCAACTACGACCGCTACCAAGTAGATGCAGAGGGTCGCCTGACCCTGACCGATAAGACCCCCTTTTCATGGCATATCCGCTGGCACGGCGAGCTCCCCGAGATTGGGCAAGCCAGCGGTGAGGCACAGGTTGACGGTGATCGCCACGCGTTGAAGATCGAGCATACCACCGACACGCCGTTCAAAACCGCCACCAGAGGCCGCATTGAGTTTACGCCCAACACACCGCGACTGAACCTGAAGGGAGAGTGGTCACAAATCCGCTGGCCGCTACTCACCCGTAGCTTTGTCACCAGCCCAGAGGGGCGCTTCCAACTGAGCGGGCCACTGCTATCACCCCACCTTGAGATCACCACCCATCTCGATTTCCCACAGGGCCAAGCTCCGGCAGTAACAGCGCACCTGCAGGGCCAACTCAGTGCCAACGGATTGAGTGACCTGACCCTGGAAGCCAATCTGCTTGATGGCCAAGCCCGCATCGCCGGTCAGCTACAGTGGGCGCCGGCACCCACATGGAACCTTACCGTGAACGGCGAAAAGCTCGATCCTTCGCGGCAATGGAGTGACTGGCCCGGTAGCTTGACACTGGAGGCCACCACACAAGGGGGCATCAAAACCGAGGGGCTCTGGTTAACAACCGATCTCAAACTGTTGACCGGCTCCCTACGGCAACAGCCCATCAGCGCCAGCGGTCGCGGCAGTTATGATCAGGCAGGAATCAAGGTGCAGTCACTGCGGCTGCAGAGCGGCCCTAACGCCGTCGAAGCAGAGGGGGCACTGGCAGAGGATCAGCTCGATATCAAATATGTCATCTTACCCGGAGGACTGGCACCCGCAATGACGGCACACCTGCAGGGCCAGCTCACAGCCGAGAGCATGAGAAACCTGGTGTTGGAAGCAAACCTTCTTGATGGCAAGGCCCGTGTTGCAGGTCAGCTGCAGTGGACACCAGCCCCCACTTGGGACCTCACTATTAACGGTGAGAAGCTTGATCCATCGCGGCAGTGGAGTGACTGGCCCGGTAGCTTGGCACTGGAAGCCGCTGTGCAAGGGGGCGTTAAACCCCAGGGGCTCTGGTTGGCAGCCGACCTGAAGCAGATGAGCGGATCTCTGCGCCAACAGAACGTCAGCGCCAACGGTCGTGGCAGTTATGACTCAGCAGGAGTCAATCTGCAATCATTACAGCTGCACAGCGGCCCTAACAAACTGAACCTACAGGGAAAGATAGGAGAGCAACTTGATCTCGACTACATCATCAAAGCGCCCGATCTAGCCGCTTTTTGGCCTGCATTGAAAGGGCAGATCAACGGCAAAGGCCGAGTGGGTGGCAAACACAATGCCCCCGAAGTCGCCGCCACCCTCAACGCCAGCGCATTGAGCTACGCAGATCACAGGATAGAGCGACTGCAGGCCAACCTGATCTGGAAAAAAGGTCAAGCGAGGGGAAAAATCGAGGCTTCAGGCCTCCGTGTCGGCGCCTGGAACGGTAAAACACTCTCACTGGAGATCACCGGTACACCAGAAAAACATCGGCTGCACCTTGATCTTGATGCAGCGGAGATACAGCTCACAGCATCTGCTGCCGGTGGCTGGCAAGCCCCCTTATGGCAAGGGCACATCAAACAGCTTGAAATCGTCCAGCCACAGTTTGGGCGCTGGAAAAATGATCAACCCATCGCCCTGCTGGCGGGTGCTGAACAGCTCAAGCTAGAGCGCTCCTGCCTGATTCAGGGTAGTAGCCGTCTTTGTAGCCAAATCCAGTGGACGCCGACCACCAGCAACATCAGCGGCGACCTCACCAACCTAGCGCTCAAACCCCTGCTGCACAACCTCTATGAAAAAGTAGCCATTGAGGGCAGTATCGATGGCAAACTGCAGCTGCAAGGCCCGCTGGCTGCACTCCGTGGTGAAGCACAGTTGGAACTGCAGCGCGGTATGCTGCAGCTGGAATCACCAGAAGACGAAAACCTGCCGCTGGAACTGCGTGATGGCACCGTCACCCTACAGATCACCCCGGAGAGTAACCAGGCCGAACTGAGCATAAAAGTCGGCGAGGGGGTGATCTCCTCCCTTCTCACCACCGGCCCTCTCGGCACGACCGGCCCGATACCACTCTCCGGCAAGGTCAATGCAAAAATCCCCTACCTGCAACAGCTCAACCCACTGCTGCAGGGTCTTACCAATATTCGCGGCAATCTGAGTGCCGAGGCCACCCTCAGCGGCACATTGGACCAGCCAACAGTCGTGGGCGTTTTCAATCTCGCCGAGGGTGCCGCAGTGGTTCCACAACTGGGTCTCGAACTGGAATCGATACAACTGTCAGCTAGAAATCAAGGTGTAGAACGCCTGTTACTGGAAGGCGGCATCACCTCGGGTAGCGGTAGACTGACAATCAATGGCAACCTACTGCTAAATGCCGCACAAGGATGGCCACTGACACTTCAGCTCAACGGAAAAAATATTCAGGTCGCACGGCTGCCTGAAGCAGAGATCGAGGTATCGCCAGACCTCAAGATGGTACTAAGCCGCAAACAACTGCTTGTCAGAGGCAAGCTACTTCTGCCACAGGCCAACATAGAGTTCAAAGAGCTTCCGAAAAAAGCCATCCTTGTCAGTAAAGATGAGATTATTGTCGGGCAAACTGCGGTGGTTCCCAGTTCCCCGCCACTGGCCATCGACGCCGAAGTCACTCTCCGGGTCGGTGACAAAGTAAAGTTCAGCGGTTTTGGACTCACCACGCGGCTGGAGGGTACGGTAGAGCTTTACAGCAAAGAGGCACGCAATCTGGCTCAGGGGGAGCTGTCACTTCATGAAGGTCGTTATCGGGCCTATGGTCAAGACCTAACCATTGAGCAGGGGCGCTTGGTATTCAACGGTTCGCTGGAAAATCCCAATCTGGATATCAAGGCCACCCGCCTCTCCCAGGATCACTCCGTTACAGCGGAGCTTAGTTTGAGTGGCAACCTGCGTGTACCACAGGTAACAATATCGAGCACCCCCCCTTTACCCGAGGAGGAAGCACTCTCCTACCTGCTCACCGGCAAAGGACTCGCTGAGGAGAGCCCTGGCACCGCAACCATGTTGCGCCAAGCCGCCGCAGCCAAGGGGCTGGAAAAAAGCCAGGAGATACTCAACCGTTTAGCCTCCGGACTGGGCGTCGATGAAGTCAGGCTAACAGAGGGTTCCAACCTCCAGGACACCACCCTGCTACTGGGAAAATATCTCTCCCCCGATCTTTATGTCAGTTACGCTGTTGGCTTGTTTGACAACCGTGGCGCCCTGATCACCCGCTATCGCCTAAGTGAAAAACTGCGCCTGGAGGTACAGTCAGGAACCAAGCAAAGCATGGACTTGATCTATGATGTTGAGCATTAGAGAACCCCTGAATTAAGAGTAACTATTCAGCACGATGCCGTAACTGTTCAGATTGCCCTTAAAATCCGTCTGCTCAAGGCGCAAAATGTGAGTTTACAGCTGTAAACTAATGAAAAGACAGGACACTCATCACTTTCATCTAACGAAGAGTGTCCTCATTTTGCGCTCATGCCTGTAACTCAGCTCAAGTGGTTAAGTGATGGGTGTCCTTGTGATGTTTGTGATGTTCGTCTTTTCAAGTACTCTGACCCTTTGATCCTGACCATTCTCTGCATCTTCTATCGTGATTATGATCTTCATGGTTCTCTTTAGATCTGTGGGTGTGCTCCTGATTTAACGGCAAATTGAATAGGCTCTAATGCGTCTAAATCTATTGTTTGGCGTACCAGATGCAAGTTGTAATTGTCCTGCATCAACAGCCAGGACTCAGGCGACCGCCCCAATACCTTTGCCAGTCTGAGCGCCATTGCCGGTGATATATCCATTTTCGCATTGATTAGACGGCTCACTGAGGCAGTACTCACGAATAAGCGCCTGGACAGGTCATTAGAACCGATATCGTAAGGGTCGAGATACACCCGTTTTAGGAATGTGCCGGGGTGCAGCGGGTTATGTTGTTGAATAGTCATTAATGGTAATCCTCGTAATTGACCACGTAAGCGTGACCGGCTACAAACTCAAATACTATTCGCCAGTTGCCACTGACATTGATGGCCCACAGTCCATTACGGCTTCCTTTTAACGGGTGCAGTCTCCACCCAGGTATATCCATATCCTCAATAGAGAAGGCGGTGTGCAGAGCCTGTAACCGTTCTTCCAGTCGCGGCACATGGTTAGCCTGAATGCCTGCCGTGTTACCGGCTGTAAAGAACTTTTGCAGTCCTTTGTGCTTGAAGCTCTTTATCATGGGTGTATTATTACACGATGCTACCTGTTACGCAGCAGGTAACTGGTAGTGCTATTGATTACGCCTGAGTTGTAGTAAATCGCCATCTCAAACAGAATATTTGGTACTCCATCATCGCTCTGTGTTCTTTGTGTTCCTCTGCGCTCTCTCAGCTTTGGCTTCCTGCGTCGCTCTACCTCCTGCATCCATGCAGTCGCGTGACCCCATTTTTTGTGGCTTATTGCTGAGTAGCATTCGCAGATGACGCCTCAATCTGATCAGATTAGGCTGAATTCAATCCGACTCCCACCCCAAGCAATTCCATATAGTCTAATATTCTATATTTCTTAATTAGTTACCGCCAACCGACATTCGTAGCAACTGATGCAGAAAAAGGTCGAATGCTTTGGTCAATTCCCTATTGACCGGAGCATTTTTTTTAATTAATGTCGTTACTGCTTTACGTTTACGTAAACGTAAATAACATCACCACCAATAATAAATACGTTAATTTGTTTGCAAAAATAGAACAACGCAGATTCCAACCTGAGGAGAGAGGTTTATGGCACTGAGAGACATTCTGGTTCATACCGACAGCACAGCGCTGTGTGAAAAACGGATGAAGCTGGCGCTCAAAATCGCCAAAGACCATGATGCCTGTATAACCGCTCTCTTTGCCCAGGCCACATCACGATCACGCCGTCCATCCAAGGACGATCAGAAAAAACACAACAAACTGAGCGAAAAGTGCCTCAAGCAGTGTCTGTCGCTGACGGAAAAAGCCGGGATCAAACTCAACTGGGAGACCGCCCCTCTTCCAAGAGCCAAGGATCGCGTTACCGACCAGTTGGTGCATTTCGCCCAGCACATGGACATGGTGGTGGTGGGACAGTACGACGAGAAGAGTGATGCGGGCACAGTTCCCCACGATATGAGTGAACGTCTGGTACTGGAATCGGGCCGACCGGTGCTGATAATACCCTATGCAGGCGACTTCAAGGCCATTGGTAAGCGCGTCGTTGCCGCCTGGAGCACCGGGCGCGAGTCGGTTCGCGCCATTAACGACGCCATCCCTCTGATGCAGAACGCCAAGAAGGTCAAGGTGATCGCCGTTAATCCTGGAAAGCCTGGCAAACGCCACGGCAAGATACCGTCGGCCGATATCACCCAGCACCTGGTTCGCCACGGCATCAAGGCGGAGGCCGACCACTTTTCAGGCAAGGGGGTGGATGAGGGGAATATCCTGCTCAACTATCTGGCCGATAATAGCGCCGACCTGCTGGTGATGGGTGCATATGGTCACCATCGCTTCCGTGAGTTGGTTCTGGGGGGCGTCACCCAGGTAGTCATCGAACATATGACAGTACCGGTGTTGATGTCGCATTAAGCTGAAGGCGGGAGCCCCATGACCCGGGCAACCGTAACAATAAAATAATGCAACTATTCAGCTACGCCTATTTACAAGGCATATTTACAAGGCATATTTTGGCAGGGGTCGGAGTCGATTGCGACGTAAAAAGGTGGGTTTACCATCAAGCTTGGCGCAATCGACTCCGACCCCGGAGGAATACAGTCTCAATAAAGGTATAGCTGGATAGTTACAGAACAATATAACAAGTAGGCGGAGAGACTCCGCCTGATAAATAATCAGAAGAGGAGTTGGGGAATGTCACAACCCCTGGATCAAGTCGCCCGAGAAAGTGCAGAGCCGGATACCTTTCCCAGGCTATTGCTGCATCACGCCGCTATCCGTGGCGATAAGATTGCGATGCGCGAAAAGGAGTTCGGCATTTGGCAGTCCTGGACCTGGAGCCAGGTGGCGGAGGAGGTTCGACAACTCGCCTGCGGTCTCCACACCCTCGGTTTTGGCCACGGCGACAAGCTGGCGATTATCGGTGACAACCGCCCCCGGCTCTACTGGAGCATGGTGGCGGCACAGTGTCTTGGCGGTGTTCCGGTGCCTCTCTACCAGGACTCGGTGGCCGATGAGATGGCCTATGTACTGGATAATGCAGATGTCCGCTTCGCCATCGTCGAGGATCAGGAGCAGGTGGACAAGCTGCTGGAGGTGAAGGAGCGCTGTCCGAAGATCGAGCAGATCCTCTTTGATGACCCTCGCGGCCTGCGTCACTACGACTACCCATTCCTCAGAAGTATCGATGACACCCAGGCGCTGGGAAAAGAGTTCAACCTCAAGGAACCCGACCTCTATGTAAATGAGGTGAACGCGGTCAAAGGGGAAGATATCGCCATCATCCTCTACACCTCCGGCACTACCGGTAAGCCGAAGGGTGTGGTGCTGACCCACGATAATGTCATCATCACCGCACGCAACGGCATCATCCGTGAGAACCTGACTGCTGATGAAGAGGTGCTCGCCTACCTACCGATGGCCTGGGTGGGTGACAACCTCTTCTCCCACGCCCAGTCTTATGTCAGCGGCTTTACCGTCAACTGTCCGGAGAGCGGTGCAACGGTGATGACCGACCTGCGCGAGATCGGCCCCACCTACTACTTTGCCCCCCCACGGGTCTATGAAAACCTGCTCACCCAGGTGATGATCCGCATGGAGGATGCCAGCAAGATCAAGCAACGCATGTTCCACTACTTTATGGATCATGCGAAAAAAGCTGGCACCCGCATCCTTGACGGCAAAGAGGTAAGCCTCAAGGAGCGGCTTATCTACAAACTCGGCCACTTCTTTGTCTACGGCCCCCTGAAAGACGTGCTCGGCCTTGGCCGTATCCGTCTCGCCTATACCGCCGGTGAAGCGATCGGGCCGGAGATTTTCGACTTCTACCGCTCTCTCGGCATCAATATCAAACAGCTCTACGGCCAGACCGAAGGGGTGGTATTCATCTGTGTGCAGCCCGATGGAGAGATTTATGCCGATACGGTGGGCACCCCCGCCATTGATGTGGAGGTAAAGACCAATGATGACGGCGAAGTGCTCTACCGTGGCCCCGGTGTATTCCACTCCTACTACAAGAGTCCGGAGGCTACCGCCGAAACCAAAACCGAGGATGGTTGGGTGCATACCGGTGACGCCGGTTACTTTGCCGAAAACGGTCACCTGAAGATCATCGATCGGGCAAAGGATGTAGGAAAACTTAACGACGGCACCCTCTTCGCACCCAAATATATTGAGAACAAGCTGAAGTTCTTCTCCTACATCAAGGAGGTGGTGGCCTTCGGTGACGGTCGCGACTACAGCGGCGTCTTTATCAACATCGATCTGGAGGCGGTGGGTAACTGGGCCGAACGGCGACACATCGCCTACTCCGGTTATACCGATCTCTCCGCCCTGGAGCCGGTCTACGACATCATCCAGGAGTGCGTAGAGAAGGTGAACCAGGATCTTTCACAGGATCCCCTGCTGGGTGGGTCGCAGATCAAGCGCTTCCTTATTCTCCATAAAGAGCTGGATGCGGATGATGGCGAGCTAACTCGTACCCGTAAAGTGCGCCGCAGCTTTATTGCTGATCGTTACGGTGAACTGGTAGATGCCCTCTACTCCGATGTGACTGAGTGTCATGTGGAGACCCAGGTGAAGTTTGAGGATGGCCGTAGCGGCATTCTCGCCGCCGATGTCGCCATTCGCCAAGCCAAGCAGTTTGAACTGCTGAAAAAAGCCGGTTGAGGATGAAAAATTGGATATGAGTGAACGTAAGTTTGGAGAGGTGGTTCTTGATCTCAAGAACATCACCCTCTCGTTTGGCGCCATGCGGGTGTTGAACGACGTCAGTTTCGATGTCAGAGAGGGGGAGATACGCTCCATCATCGGCCCCAACGGCGCCGGCAAGAGCTCCATGCTCAATGTCATCAACGGCGTCTACCACCCTCAGGAGGGAGACATCTGGTTTCGTGGTGAGATGCGCAAGGAGATGAAGGTGCATGAGGCGGCGGCCCAGGGCATTGCCCGCACCTTCCAGAACATCGCCCTGTTCAAGGGCATGAGCACCCTCGACAACATCATGACCGGGCGTAACCTGAAGATTAAATCCAACCTGCTGCAGCAGGCACTCTACTGGGGCAAAGCCCAGAGAGAGGAGATCGAGCACCGCAGAAAGGTCGAAGACATCATCGATTTTCTGGAGATTCAGGCGATCCGAAAAACACCGGTGGGGCGGCTCCCCTATGGTATGCAGAAGCGGGTTGAGCTGGGTCGCGCCCTGGCGGCGGAGCCGGATATCCTGCTGCTGGATGAGCCAATGGCGGGGATGAATGTGGAGGAGAAGGAGGATATGTCCCGCTTCGTTCTCGACATCAACGACGAGTTCGGCACCACCATCATCCTAATTGAGCACGACATGGGGGTGGTGATGGATCTCTCGGATCGGGTGGTTGTTCTCGACTACGGAAAGCAGTTGGCGGACGGCCCCCCTGACGAAGTGCGCAACAACCAGACCGTAATCGATGCCTATCTTGGCGTTCCACACTGAATTCGGAGAACCAGCGTAATGCGCATCGAACGTGATGTCTTCTATATCATCTTTGCCACCCTCTTCTTTATGGTGGCTATCCCTTGGACGGCCGGCCAATTGTCCGAGGAGATCTTATTTGAGTGGCCCTTCTTCTTCGAAGTGGCCATCGGCGGGCTGCTTGCCGGTGTTATGTACTCACTGGTGGCTCTGGGTTTTGTGCTTATCTTCAAAGCCTCCGGCGTCTTCAACTTCGCCCAGGGTGCGATGGTGCTGTTTGCCGCACTTACCCTGGTTGGCCTCAATGAAATGGGTCTGCCGATGTGGCTTGCGATCATCGCCACTCTCGCCGTCATGGCGCTCCTTGCCGTGGTCATTGAGCGGGTGGTGTTGCGCTCCCTGGTAAATCAGGAGCAGATCATCCTCTTTATGGCCACCATCGGCATCACCTACTTTCTTGACGGCTTTGGACAGACCCTGTGGGGATCCGAAGTCAAGATACTCGACCTCGGCATTCCCAACGAACCCGGTTTCTACTTCGACGGCCAGATCCTGATCAATGACTTCGACCTAGTGGCGGCGCTGATCGCTGGCATCCTGGTGATCACCCTGGCGCTCTTCTTCCAGTACACCCGTATCGGCCGCGCCCTGCGTGCAGTGGCGGACGACCATCAGGCAGCACTAAGTGTGGGTATTCCGCTGCGACATATCTGGGTCATCGTCTGGACAGTGGCCGGCATGGTGGCGCTGGTGGCTGGCATCATGTGGGGCAGCAAGCTGGGGGTTCAGTTCTCCCTGGCACTGATTGCTCTCAAGGCACTGCCGGTGCTGATTCTCGGTGGCTTCACCTCGGTACCCGGAGCCATTATCGGCGGTCTCATTATCGGCTGCGGAGAGAAGCTGGCAGAGGTATTTGTCGCACCCATGATCGGCGGCGGCATCGAAGACTGGTTTGCATATATGCTCGCCCTGGCATTCCTGGTGTTTCGTCCCCAGGGTCTGTTCGGCGAAAAGATCATCGAGAGGGTTTGACACATGTTTTATCGCGAAGCAGGCGAGTTTAAAGCATCCTATCAGGCGGATCAGGCAATTCTGACTATCCGCCAGGATCGCTGGTTCATGTGGGGCATTATGGCCATCGCCTTTGTCATCATTCCCACCTTCTCCGGTGAGTATTGGCTCACCACCATTATGCTGCCGCTACTTATTCTCAGCCTGGCGGCACTGGGGCTGAATATTCTTACCGGTTACGCCGGACAGCTGAGCCTCGGCACCGGCGGCTTTATGGCTACCGGCGCCTTTGCCGCCTACAAGCTTGCAACTGCCTTTCCAGAGTTGCATATCGTTGTAGTGATGCTTATGTCCGGCGTGATCACCGCCGGTGTCGGCATCATCTTCGGCGTCCCCTCCCTGCGCATCAAAGGATTCTATCTGGCAGTGGCCACCCTCGCCTCGCAGTTTTTCCTGGTCTGGATGTTCAACAAGTTCGGCTGGTTCACCAACTACAGTTCCTCGGGAGTGATCTCCGCCCCACCGATGACGGTGTTCGGCGACTTCTTCGTCACCGGCCCTCACGCCACACCAGTGGCCAAGTACCTGTTTGTGCTCTCACTGGTGGTGTTTTTCGCCCTGGTGGCAAAAAACCTGGTGCGCTCCAATATCGGGCGTGAGTGGATGGCGGTGCGCGACATGGACATTGCCGCAGAGATTATCGGTATCAAGATGCTCTCCACCAAACTCAAGGCGTTTGCCGTCAGCTCCTTCTTCTGCGGCATCGCCGGCGCCCTCTGGGCTTTTGTCCATACCGGCTCGGTGGAGCCCCTGGCATTTGATATCAACCGCTCGTTCCAGATTCTCTTCATGGTCATCATCGGCGGCCTGGGATCGATCATGGGCGCCTTCCTGGGTGCAGGATTTATCATTCTGCTGCCGATTTTTCTGAGTAACGCCCCAACCTGGTTCGGGCTGAGCATACCGGTAGATATAATCTCCCATATCGAGTTCATGGTCTTCGGTGCGCTTATCATCTTCTTCCTGGTCGTCGAGCCTCACGGATTGGCGAGGCTATGGCAGATCGCGAAGGAAAAACTGCGGCTCTGGCCGTTCCCATACTAATGGAAAGTCGCTATGCGCAATAATCCTGAAAGCCACCAAGCTGGAGATAAAGATGCTTTTGTAGGAGCAAACTTGTTCGCGAAGAGCACAGTTCGAAGCCAATCGCGAACAAGTTCGCTCCTACAATCGATTTCAGGATTATTGTGCAGAGCCATTTAATGGAAAAAACAAACGGAGAATCACTCTCCGAAACACAACAGACTCATAAAATGAGTTGGAGGATAGCAACAGTGAATATAAAGCAATTAAGGATGGGCCTCATTGCTACCGCAGTAGGTGCAGCTGGCCTGATTACCACTACCGCCCCATTGGCGGCCGACGGCCAGTTCATCGGCTCATTGGTCTATCGCACTGGGCCTTATGCACCGGGCGGTATCCCCTGGGCGGATGGATTTACCGATTATATCAACTTGCTCAATGAGCGTGACGGCGGCATCAACGGCGTCAGCCTGGATCTTGAAGAGTGCGACACCGCCTATAACACCGACAAAGGTGTGGAGTGCTATGAGCGCATGAAAAACAACGGCAGCACCGGCATGCCAGCGGTAATGCCCCTCTCCACCGGTGTCACTTACGCCCTGCTCGACCGCGTGGTGGCGGACAAGATTCCCCTGATCACCTCAGGCTACGGCCGTGCCGACGCCGCTGACGGCCGCGTCTTCCCCTGGGTATTCGTACCCCCGGCAACTTACTGGGGCGGTGCCGATATCGCCATCAACTACGTTGCAAGTGAGGAGGGCGGCTACGGCAAACTCAAGGGCAAGAAGATTGCTCTGGTCTACCATGACTCCGCCTATGGTAAAGAGCCGATCAAAACCCTCGAGGCACTGGCCGATAAACACGGCTACAAGCTCTCGCTGTTCCCCGTTCCCCACCCCGGCCTGGAGCAGAAATCCACTTGGCTGAAGATCGGTCGGCAACTGCGTCCTGACTATGTCCTAATGTGGGGCTGGGGTGTAATGAACTCCACCGCCATCAAAGAGGCGGCGGCGGTCAACTACCCACGCGACAAGTTCATTGGCATCTGGTGGTCCGGTAACGAGCCCGATGTAGTGCCTGCAGGCAAAGCAGCTGTGGGATATAAATCACTACAGTTCAACAGCGTCGGCTCCAACTTCGATCTGCACAAAGAGATCAAGAGCAGTCTCTATGCCAAAGATAAAGGCTCAGCCAAATCCGACAAAAATGTCGGTGAAGTGGCCTATAACCGTGGCATGCAGAGCGCATTGATCCTCACCGAGGCACTGCGTGGGGCAATGGGCGAGTACGGCAACAAGCCGATGACCGGTGAGCAGGTACAGTGGGCTCTGGATCGTCTCGACATCACTGAGGAGCGTCTCAAAGAGATCGGTGCTGAAGGCCTGTTCGATCCGATCAAGCTGAGCTGTTCCGACCACCAGGGTGAAGGGCGTGCCAAGGTCACCCAGTGGGACGGCAAAGAGTGGAAGGCGATCAGCGACTGGATCAAGCCGAACACCAAGATGCTGCGTGGTATGTATGAAGCGTCTGCGGCCAAGTACGCAAAAGAGAAGGGGATCACACCCCGTTCTTGCAACTAAGACTTAGTCCTAACAGTGCACTCTCGCAGTCGCTACGGCTGCGGGGGTGCACAAACTGATCTGAGAACAGCATGACCGAAGAAGCCACAGCTTTTTTGAAAATCAATAATATTGAGGTGATCTACGATCACGTCATTCTGGTGCTCAAGGGAGTCTCTCTGGAGGTACCCAAAGGCGGTATCGTGGCACTGCTAGGGGCCAACGGCGCCGGCAAGAGCACCACTCTGAAAGCCATTTCCAACCTGCTGGGGGCCGAGCGCGGCGATGTCACCAAGGGCAACATCCTCTACAAAGGTGAGGTGATCGACAACCTCAACCCCTCGGATCTGGTGAAGCGGGGGGTAATACAGGTGATGGAGGGGCGCCACTGTTTCGAGCATCTCACTGTTGAGGAGAACCTGCTCACCGGTGCCTACACCCGCAAGGACGGGCGCAAAGCAATCGCCCGAGACATAGATATGGTCTACAGCTACTTTCCACGTCTCCACGAGCGCCGTAAAAGCCAGGCAGGTTACACATCAGGTGGCGAGCAGCAGATGACCGCCATCGGCCGGGCACTGATGGCAAGACCGGAGATGATCCTGCTGGACGAGCCCTCCATGGGACTGGCGCCCCAACTGGTGGAAGAGATTTTCGACAATATCAAAAGACTGAACACTGATGAAGGGGTCAGCTTCCTGCTGGCCGAGCAGAATACCAACGTCGCCCTACGCTACGCCGACTTCGGCTATATCCTGGAGAATGGCCGGGTGGTGATGGAGGGCAACGCCAAGGAACTGAGTGGAAACGAGGACGTCAAGGAGTTCTACCTTGGTCTCTCCAGCGAAGGGCGCAAAAGCTTCCGCGACGTTAAACACTATCGCCGCCGCAAACGCTGGCTGGCTTAAAATGGGACTTAAAGCTGGACGCAGAGTGCGCAGAGGGAAGCAGAGATCGCAAAAATTACGGCAGGGGTCGGAGTCGATTGCCACTGGATCGATGTGAATTTTACAATCAGCGGGGGCAATCGACTCCGACCCCGTACACCACGACCCCGTACACCAAAATGTTTTTCCTGCGCACTCTGCGTCCCGCTTTTTAATCTACGGACAAACAGATGACCGAATTCTACGACGAACTGGAAACAAGAGACCCTGCACAACGG
>JBEVXT010000670.1:16427-18066 GCA_040505955.1 Sedimenticola sp.
CCTGCGCACTCTGCGTCCCGCTTTTTAATCTACGGACAAACAGATGACCGAATTCTACGACGAACTGGAAACAAGAGACCCTGCACAACGGCAGGAGGCACTGATCAAAGCGGTGGCGAAACAGGTGGCTCATGCCAAGGCCAACGCCCCCGCCTACAGCAAAATACTTGCCAAGGTTGAGCCCGCCGACCTCACCTCTGCCGAGGCTATCGCCCGACTGCCGGTCACCCGTAAGTCAGAGCTGATCGAGCTGCAGAAGAGCAGCCACCCGTTTGGCGGTTTTGCCGCACTCACCGGCCACGACCTTGCCTATATCTTCGCCTCCCCCGGGCCGATCTATGAGCCGGGCACCAAGCGTGGGGATTACTGGCGCTTCGCACGCACCCTGTTTGCCGCTGGCTTTCGTCCCGGCGAGTTGATCCATAACAGCTTCTCCTACCATCTGACCCCCGCCGGATCGATGCTCGATACCGGTGCCCACGCCCTCGGTTGCGCCGTCATTCCTGCCGGGGTCGGACAGACCGAACTGCAGGTACAGACCATTGCAGACCTGCAGCCCAATGGTTATGTCGGCACCCCGTCGTTTCTCAAGATCATTCTTGAAAAAGCGGATGAGATGGGAGTGGATATCAGCAGCATCAACAAAGGTCTGGTCTCTGGAGAAGCGCTTCCTCAGCCTCTGCGGGATAATTTCGACCAGCGGGGCATTGCCATAAGCCAGTGCTACGCCACCGCCGACCTGGGCGTCATCGCCTATGAATCGTCCGCCAGGGAGGGAATGATTGTCGATGAGGAGATCTACCTCGAAGTGGTGCGCCCGGGAACGGGAGACCCGCTGCCCGCCGGAGAGGTGGGAGAGTTGGTGATCACCACCCTCAACCCGGACTACCCCCTGATCCGTTTTGCCACCGGCGACCTCTCAGTGGTAATGGAGACGGCAAGTCCCTGCGGCCGCACCAACCAGCGGATAAAAGGATGGATGGGGCGCGCCGACCAGACCGCCAAGGTGCGCGGCATGTTTATCCACCCGGAGCAGATCGACCATGTCATCAAGCGACACCCGGAGATCGCCAAGGCCCGCCTTGTGATCGACTGGGTGGATCAGGCCGATCGGATGATCCTGCAGTGTGAAATGGAGACACCGACAGACACACTGACAGAGGCGATCTCCGCCAGTATAAGAGATATCTGCAAACTGCGGGGTGAAGTGGCCACTGTGGCCCCCGGCGCCCTGCCCAATGACGGCAAGGTGATCGACGATATTCGTAACTACGATTGAGAAAAAAGCCATTAATACCAAATCATGCCAGACTCCCGCTTTCTCACCGGCTACCGAATCATCGACCTCTCCCAGTACATCCCCGGACCTTTTGCCACCCGGCTTCTGGCGGATCATGGTGCCGAGGTGATCAAGATAGAACCCCCTCACGGCGATCCCATGCGTCATTTTCTCAAACCGGAGGGCGACACCCCGTCTCCGCTCTACCGCCACCTCAACCGGGGGAAAAAGATCGTCCGGCTGGATCTTAAAACAGATGCCGGCAAAGCGCTGTTCACCCGCCTGCTCGCTTCAGCGGATGTACTGCTGGAGTCGTTCAGGCCCGGAGTGATGGCACGGTTGGGATTCGGACGCGAAACG
>JBEVXT010000671.1:0-6022 GCA_040505955.1 Sedimenticola sp.
TTGATAGGTATTTCTTGATTCGGCATAACAGATATAATAGCGAGTTGCATTTCTTTATAATAGTGTCAATCTGTGATTTCCATGATAAACATTCATCTATGTGTACTCCGAGCAATTTTACACATGATGTGTGTTGAAGTTTGGTGTCATTTAAGTTTATTTCTGGAATTCGATCTTTGATTGCTTTAATTTTTGGTTTCGTCGAAAGAAGCATTGTTTTGGTTTTATCGGCATTTATTGACATAGCATTAACTTTACACCACGATTGTACTTCAGATAAATCGAAATTTAGATTTGCCGCTATTGCATCGGGTGATTTACTAATAGTGGTCAGTGTACTGTCGTCGGCAAACATATCTGTACAGCAGAAGCTAGTACATAATGGGAGGTCGTTGATGTACAATAGAAATAAGACAGGTCCCAGCACAGAGCCCTGTGGAACACCTGATTTGATGGGAAGTGGGTCTGAGAGATGTCCTGAACTACTTACCTGTTGTGAGCGGTTACTTAAATATGATTTTAACCACACAAGCGAATCAATGCTAAATTGGTACTTACGTAGTTTATCGACAAGAATAGTATGATTAACAAGATCAAAAGCCTTAGATAAGTCTAAAAATACGGTTCCTATAATATTTCCATTATCAATAGCAGTAATCCAGTCATCTACTATTTTATTTAATGCTGTTTGACAAGAATGAGCTTTCCTAAAACCTGATTGTCTTTCATATAATAGGTTATGCGATTCAATGAATCTTTGAATTGAAATAGTGACGTGTTTTTCAATAATCTTAGATAAAATGGGCAATATGGATATGGGTCTGTAATTGTTTTTGTCATGTTTGCTGTTTCGTTTGTGAATTGGGATAATTTTGGCTTGCTTCAGTCTACTTGGGAAAATCCCAACTCTTAAGCTTAAGTTAAATATTTTAGCTAAAATGGGGGATATGATATCGGGAACTATTTTTAAGTATTTCGCTGATATGTCATCAAGACCGGTTGATTTTGAGGCTTTTAATTGTTGAATTTGTTTGTGTATAAATGAACTAGTTATCTGTGGTATCTGGAATTCTATATCTGGTGACAACTTTTCCTGTATGTGTTTCTCCAGTATCTCACTGTATGGGTTTTCTGATGATGCATCTGAATCAAAGCTTTGAAACACGGATACAAAAAAGTCATTGAATGCGTTGGCTGTTTTAAACGGATCAGTAATTAAGTTTCCGTGTTCATCTGAAATAAATTGTGTTTGATTTGTCTTGGTCTTACCAGATAGATTGTTTAGATTACTCCAGAGGTCTTTAGGATTTGACTTGTTGTCATTTATGTGTTTTGTGTAGTAGGTTTTTTTGGCCGATTCTATTAGTTCTTTAGTTTTATTACGCCAAATTCTATAGTTTATGGTATCTTTTAGTTTATGGAAGTGATCTCGCATCCTGCTGGCCTGAAGAATATCTGGGTTATACCAGTCAGGCTGATGTAGTCTTTTCACTCGCTTTGTTCTCTGTGGGGCATGCTTATTCAATACAGAAAGATACAGGTTTATGAAGACCTCTAAACAGTAGTTTGGGTCATCATAAAGCTCAGTTAGTTGCCAACTTTGATTTTGCATATCATTAAAGAACGCTTCTTCATTAAACTTTTTTGTAGATCTGTATGATATTACTTTGTGCATCGGACCTTTATCGGTATTGCTGGATAGTTTACGGGTGCATATTATTGGATAATGATCACTAATTGCTAGTTTAGGTACATACGTTTGTATAATGTTCGTCGGCTGATTTGTATATATATGATCTATTAGTGTTTCTGATCTAACGCTTACCCTAGTAGGTGTGGAAATTAGTTGTTCTAGGTTACTAGAATGTGTAATATCGTACCAGTGTTTGTTAATACTGCAGTCTGTTAGGAGGTTAATATTAAAGTCACCAAGAAGAATAAGCTCTTTCTCTTCCGCAAGAGTCCTATCGAGAATGCTTTCCATTTGAGAATACCAATTATTATTTTCAGACGGTGGTCTATAGATGTAACCAATTAAAAGTGGTTTCTGCTTACACAATTTTATTTCCAGAAACAAAACCTCCAGCTGGTCACATTCCAAATTGTGGCGTCGAACGATAGGAATTTCATGTTTAGCATATATCACCAGGCCACCTCCGAAACTCGGTCTATCTCTCCTATGTAAATTGAAATTTTCAATCTGTAATTCATTGTCACTAATTTGATCATTTAGGAATGTTTCACATACGCAAAATATGTCTAAATTTGGATTTTGGTTGAGGAGATGTTTAAGGTCATCTAATTTGGGATATAAATAATGAATATTTAAATGCGCAATATTTAACCCTTTCATTAAGCCCCATGTTTCCGTTAAATCAACAACAGCAGACTGTGAATTTGTGTGCGTATCTACAGAACTAGCATTCAACACGGAAGAATTTGTGTGCGAAATAGAATTTAGGTCCGCAGATGATGAATTATTTATATAACCGACATCATCGTCATGCACAGTAGAATTAGTGCCATCAGGTGTCAATATATCTACGTAACTAGTATCATCATCATGCGAAGTAGAATTGAGGACCTCAGGTGCTGAAATATTTACATACCCAATATCATCAGCATGCACAGTAGAATTGGGGACAGCGGGTGATGAAATATCCATGGTATTACCAATGCGATCGCCATGCGAAGTAGAAATTGGTGTTTTTCTACGCCCATATTGATCATAACCGCGAGTACATGTATTTGATCTGCCATATTGGTTATTGGTACTTGAACTATGATCAAGACTATTTTCACACATATATTGATCATTAATGATTATAGATGGAATTTGGATTCCGCATGGGCAATTAGCAGAGTGGATATTTGTACTACAATAATGAATGTTTTCACCTAAATTTGAATTACTACAATAATGAATGTTTTCACCTACATTTGAATAACTTTCACATTCACGTTGACTATTTGCACTTGTATTCATAGTATAATTGAAATGATCACTTACGCATGAATCATGAATATTGTTAATGTTTATATAGGCACCATTATATATACTAACACATGTTTCTTCACAAGAATAAGTCTTAGCCACCTGCCCAACAGTAGCGTTTACATTGTTAGTAAGATATACCCCTCCTAGTATGGGTGAGGCCACGGGTTGGTGTGCGGGTAATCCTGATTCAGGTGCGAGTCCCTCGCGTTCAGGTGACTGCTCCTCTGGTTCCCGTTCATCGGTGGGTGGTTCCGGGTCCGCGGATAGTTGACATAGTTGTTTGGGTTCATATCGTTGTTGAATATTTCCCTCTGGTTGTTGAACCATGGTGGCTGGTTGTATGACATGGGGCTGTGTACCATGTTGTGGTCGAACCTTCTCCTCCCTGGATACCTCCCATTCAGAAAATTTGGTTGCTGACCATTATTCATAGGATACCTTCTATTCTGGGCAATCATTTGGTCTCGGCTAAATGGTACATTTGGTTGGTCTCTAATATGCCTGCTAGATTGTTCTTGGAGTGTAGGCAGTTTCAGTATTTTGTTGATCGTGTACCGAATGTTTTCACCTAGCAACTTTCCCCCTTTGGGATTCAGATGAATGTGATCTGCGTAGAGTGACGAGTCGGGAGTATCATTAACTTTAAACTTGGCATCATTGTTAATGAAGCTGTAGTTTTCTGCTTGGCACATCTCTTCCAAGGTTGAATTTGTGTCAGTTATTATCCTGTTAAGAAGTTTATCATTCCTCCTTGGTAATATTGAGGATATGATGATTTTTGCCTCGGGATTGATGTTTTTTATCGAGTCAACAGTGTCACGAATTTCATCCACAACACTTGCAGGCATATCACCATCAGAAATATTGTTAGTACCAACATGCAACACCACTGCTCTAGTAGTTCTGATGAAATCCGGGTCGTCATCGGCCATTTTCAATATTGTGTTTTCCACAGTTCTTACTCGTCCTCCTGGGAGAGAACGCACTTTGACATCAAGGTTTGCGTCACACAGCTTTTGACGGCTCAATATTCTTGTCATTGAATCACCAGCAATGAAAGCAGTGCAACCATTGGTGTTTGGGTTTGAATTTTGATGTGTTTTATTATTGGTAACCTTTTGCCATTGCGCATTTCCATTGTGTGTGTGATTTTCAGGTTGTTTTAATGTATTTTCAATAACAGTTTGTTGTTGACTTAATTGATCTTTAATTAACTTCAATTCTGTCATCACTTCGTGCTTTAAGTCATTTAATTCCGTTCCAATCTGATCCCCATCATTTCTCTGATTTGCTCGCATCAGTTCGTCAACGAGTTTAGTTTTTTCTTCTTGAATATTTTTTATTTTCCTTTTCAGCTCTTCATTTTGTTCATCTTTTACCAACAATTGTCCAGTCATGTCACTAATTGTTGCCTTTAGCTTTGTTATCTCAGCAGTATATTCACTGGATGCCTTCTGTGCCGCTTCATTGTTTTTTAATACTGTAGATACTTCCAACTTAAGGGACTTCACCTCGTTGTTGAGTGATGAGTTATGCTGTCTTAACGCCTTTGAACTGGTTAGCATTTCTTTGATTTGTGACTGCAGTTCTTTATTGTCCTTTAGAAGCTGCGAATTTCGTTTCTCTATTTCCTGTTTCTGCTTGAACATGTTCAGGTATTGTGTTACTTGTGGTCTTTGGTCTACTGGTTCGGATTCATACACACACATTGTATCCAGTTCTCCTGTGGGACTATACACTTGTTTCAACGTTGTTTGGTCACTACATACTTGTTTCAGCATTGTCTGGTCACTACCGCTGATATCGTCGTCACTGGGAATATGTATTGCGGTTGAGCTAGTCTGTTTTACAAATGTCACATCATCGTCACACGTGTTCACAGACACTGATGATGGCAACAAGCTCTCAGTAGGGCCATTGTCACGCATATCCACGACGAGAGAGTTTTGATCAGCTACGTTCTCCTTGTGTTCTTCTTTAACACATGTTAGTTCGAAGTCACCAGCTGAAATAGTCTGTCCTTCATCAATGTGAATTATTGGTGGCGAGTTAGTGTTGGGTAAACTTGGCGCGATTTCATTTTGTTCTGGTGGATTATTATATGGATTTGCCAAATGTGGGAATACTTCACTACTCCATTGATTGCAACCAGCGCCTTGGATGTGTAGGGTACGTGTTCGTGCATGAACGTTTATAACTACCTTTCTTCCAGCATGTTTAATATAAGTTTCTTTGTGTCCTGTTTTTCCTTTACTTTGTGTGAAGGCATACAGTTTATTTAAAGCACAATTCATTTTGGCAAAATCCCCATCAGAGTAATATCTTATTGTTACAGAGTGAGTTTTTTCGGAGGGATAAACATGATATAAAACGCCATCAAGTTGGTCGTCATTATCAGCTTGTAAATTCATGTCCGTTGCTTTGACCTCCTCTAATAAGGGGGATTTATCACCTTGCGATCCAGCCATCATTGTACAGTCACGGTGAAATATGTTTTAGACCCAATTATACAATGATAGATTTATCAGAGTCATAAACTCGACTTGTTATGATTACATAACGACGGTTGCTACGTTGGATAAACAGTCAATAACAGGCAATAAATCCAGGAAAACCATATATTCCCAGTGAAATTAAATTGTCTCTTGCATGATCGAGTTGCACACGATTTCTCAACGTCGTGATTGAACCCGGTGAATGAAATTAACAGGTTGAAAATCAACAAGCCGCTTCCAAAAACTTACTTCCGGTTTCAAAAGTAAACAACTGCACTTGAAGTGATCCATACTTTTCCGCAAAAATGAGCATCTTGGCAAGGTAATTCATGATATCTCTTTTATAATCTGAAGGAATACCTCGTTTTCTTCATTCTTGTTGAAAACAGGAACACAACTCGCCTTTGTCTTCGTGTATTTGATTATTTACACATATTTTGTCATCACGCTTTTGAAAGTTGAACTGTATCCGGCACGTGCAATTTCCCACTTCCGGGAACTTTAGCAGATGACAGACGGTGTAAATATT
>JBEVXT010000672.1:0-4338 GCA_040505955.1 Sedimenticola sp.
GCTATTTATGTACAGGATGTACGGTATGCCGCAGGTGCATGGATGCACAGGAGCGGCGATGTACAGGATGTACGGTATGCCGCAGGTGCATTGATGCACAGGAGTGGCGACGCTTCAGGATGCAGAACTGGCCGGGCGTGTCCTGCAAGTTGGATTGCGGGTCATAGAACGTACCCTGCGTGATCAGTGCCCTGATGCCCCACCTTCGGCCAGATACGGCGGAGTGCCACCTATATCCACCGTTTTGGCTCATCGCTCAATGCCCACCTCCATTTTCACAGCTCCATGATAGATGGCCTTTTCGCCCAAACAGAAGAGGGGCTGCAGTTCTACGAAGCTTCAGGATTGAGTGATGAAGTTATTCACCAAGTGCAGAAAAAGATCAGAAGGTGGGTACTGAGCCTGTTCGTTCGGCGTGGTCTGCTCTCATCAGATGATGCACAACAGATGCAAACATGGCAGAACGGAGGTGGCTTCTCTTTAAATGCAGAGGTAAAGATCGATGGGGCAGATCGGCAAGGGCTGGAGCGGATGTTTCGTTACTACGCCCGACCAATATTCGCAGGTGAGCGGCTTTGTTGGCAGGAGAAGGATGAGATGCTTATCTACCGCCTACGAAAGCCTTAGCATGATGGTCAAACCCTGTTGCGGTTGACATCGTAACTCTCTTCCCATAGCCAGTCACGAACGCGGTGGCTGCCATAGAAGGGGCGTTTCAGGTGCACCTCATCAATGCGATGCATCAGCTTCAGGTCTTCGTCTGACACGCCCTTGGGCTGATAGTAAACTGTTGAGCGATTTAGCGACAGTAACTGGCATTGATTAATCAAGGGCAAACTATTCAGCAGATCGATCATCCTTTTCCTTTTGGACCATAAATCCTTTCCAGCCCTTGTTCTAAAAAACCCCGTTCCATAGTTAGCTGACCAATCTTGCCATGCAGCTCTTTGATCTTGTGTTCACTCTCCTCTGCCTACTTCTATGAACTTCCAAATATTTGATCGTCATTGCCCACCAATTGGCGTCTTCACTCGGTGATCTAATTGGGGTGAACATCAAACTGTTCAGCCAGTTCTGCCATAGTTTTATCACCATTCAGGCTGCCACAGCTACCTTTGTTTTAAAGTTTGACTAATAGTTTCTACGTTTTCCTCTCATCTTCTGCTCCTGTCTCTTAGACAATAGCCTTGCAGAAGACACTTAAACTTCCCTTATCCCTGTCCAACTACTGGGATCCATCTCTCCGATAAGCAGCTTAGAGAATATTCCCTACTATTGAGATAGATACTTTAGTATATTTTTTAAAATAACTCATGCTGGTAAACTTTGCACACATTGAACAATTCAGCTGAGTATCTATGTATTCATTAGCCCATACCTCACATATAGATAAATTTCATTTACCACAGCCATTCACTACGGGGATGGAGACTAAAACTATCTCATTGCAGCATAATAATCTCTTATACCACGCTGATTGTTCTGATGAGCTCCTCGATGGTAGCTACAAGTTACGTAATGAAGTTTTCGATGAGGAGAAATCATGGGTAACAGGTCAGGACGGACTTGAGATAGATCAATTTGATGCCACTTCGACTACCTCTGTAGTAACCAACGAAGTAAGAGAGGTAGTAGCTACTTCAAGAGCTGTAGACAGCAGATATAACTGGATGTCTGAAACCTGCTTCGGCGGTATCTTTAGGAAAAATATTCAAGATATAAAAATACCTGGGGTTAAAGAGATTTCTCGTGTTTGCATCAGTAAATATTACCGAAATAATTATTTTACTGAGAACATTAAAACGTTTGATTTTTTACTTGCAGGGATGTTGTTGGAAAATAAAATGCAGGGTACTCGTGGTGCTGTGATTATTACCGGGTTTTATATGTACAAATTTCTTGAAAAAAATAATATCAAAATTCATATGCTGTCAAAAAAAGTAATAATGCCTGATAGATACGAAATTGCAATTTTTTATGTTGATATAGAACAGTCATTTCACTCATTTAAACCCCTTAAATATTTAGGCTGTTGATATTTACTAATTAGTGACCGAACGAAAACCAAGCTATCCCTTACCTGGTAGAGGATAGTGGTGAATTTCACGGGATGAGGATTTTCGAGACTTTTTTCAATATCTTCATCTCATATGAATAGCCCAAATGGCCCGTTATTAAAGGCTTTCAGGTTTTTCGTTCAGGCATAAATTACCAATTAAAGGATATGAAAGTGAAGAAACTTCTAAATATAGAGTTAGTACCGAGAACAGCGTGGCATTCAAACCTGCGGAATATACTAGATAAATCTGTCTGGGATACTCTGAAAAGAGAAGCTTATAAGAAAGCAGGATATAAATGTTCAATTTGTGGCGGGACTGGACAGAGGAATCCAGTTGAGGCGCATGAAAAGTGGAGCTATGACGACATGAATAAGGTTCAAAAGCTAATAGATATTGTTGCTCTCTGTCCATTATGTCACAAAGTTAAACATATAGGTTTGGCTATCAAAAAGGGTGATGGCGGAGATGCTATAAAACATTATTGTAGAATCAATAATATTTCTATATATCAGGCGCTTAACGATATTGAAAATGAATTTTCTATTTATCAAAGAAGGAGTGAATTTGAATGGGAATTTGATTTAGAAGTGCTAACTCAAAACAATATAACTTGGAAAGGTTATTAATAAAACTATGCTTAAATTTTCATATATACATATTGATAGCATTGGTATAAAGACAGAGAAAATGATCTGGGATGCAGGCATTAAAAGCTGGGATGACTTTAAAGTTTCTAAAACTAATCCTCTATCGCCTAATAAAGTTAGGTCAATATTAGACAAAATAGAGTCATCTAAAGAAGCTATTATTAATGATAATCCTAGTCATTTCTTGTCTTTACCACCAAAAGAACGCTGGAGGTTATTTGCTGAGTTCAAACACCTTGTAGCTTACGTGGATATAGAAACAACTGGACTTTCACGTGAATTTGATGAGATAACAACAGGCGTAATATATGATGGGTGTGAGATAAAGACTTATGTGAGGGGTGTTAATTTAGAATATTTTATTGATGACATAAAAAAGTATCCTATCATTGTTACCTACAATGGACAGGCGTTTGATATTCCATTTATTGAGAAACACTTTGGGGCTACACTTAACAACATCAGTATTGATTTGAGGTATATTTTATCAAGTTTAGATATTTCTGGTGGGCTTAAGGGATGTGAAAAACATTTTGGATTAGAGCGTGATAACCTTGAGGGTATTGATGGTCACGTGGCTGTTCTTTTGTGGAGTGAGTATATTAAGGGCACAAAAAATGCTCTTGATACACTCCTTGCATACAACATTGAAGATACTGTTAATTTAGAACATTTAATGCATCAAGCCTATAATTTACGAATAAATGATATTTTTAATGAAGAGGCATATTTATTAAAAATCCCAGAAAAACAAATGCCACTATTTAGTTCTGACTTGGATCTTGTAAAAAGCCTCACCAGTGGTTTACCGAGCAGTTATTTGAATATGCAACAACAGCGTATTGTACAAAACGATTTTAGCTACTTCGTAAGTCAGGATACAGTACACTTGCTGAACCACCATGGCGAGTAAAACTAAGATTTTTAGTTCCAGATAGGTGTACCACAGATACATGGCCGAACTTGTGACCGATGGGAACCGATGTAGGATATACAAAC
Source organism: Sedimenticola sp. (assembly GCA_040505955.1). GTDB lineage: Bacteria > Pseudomonadota > Gammaproteobacteria > Chromatiales > Chromatiaceae > Vondammii. Next base: position 3,707 of record JBEVXT010000672.1, read on the forward strand.
AGTACATCTGGAACACTGCAAAGTCACTGTGGTAGTCACGCTTTCGTATTGCACATGCAGCTTTGTTGTAATGTAGCATTGCCAGGACACGGCCTGCTTGATAGTGCAGAACACACGGCCCATGTGGCCCACTACACCTCGGCCACTTCTTTCCATCTCATTTTTTCGCCTAATCCGTCAGGAATGAAGTGTACGTCCCTTTAGTCAGTGTCAGTAATTGCCCTACCCAGGGAATCCGCTCTACTCGAACCACGCAGCAGGAACAATCAACTCGGCATTGTGCATAGAGAAAAATACACTTTATAACACCCCCGGGATAAACTCAAACAACCACTTCTGTGACTAATTATAGCCCGGTCTTTTATGGCCGCAACCATTGCACACTAGACGACTATTTAACCGAGGCTGCATCTCTACCTCTCGTACCGGTGCCTTGGTACCTCTCACCAATTATGAAACTCTGTACACGTATGATATAATTTCCCAAACTTAATGGAAGATAGTCATTATCTGTATTCTGTTCTTTTTTCTCAGTCAGATAGTATAGTGGACCCAGAATTCAAGACAGCAGTTTAAGATGCACGCTGTCATAGGAAATGAGAAGAAAATGAGCGAAAAAAAGAAGCGCAAGG
>JBEVXT010000673.1:0-6475 GCA_040505955.1 Sedimenticola sp.
TGCTTTGCAGAATGGTCTGCGCCTTTTCGGTCAGGCCCGCCGCCACCGAGGTGCGGACAAAGCCATCCTCATCGGGCTGCAGATCCTTCGTTCCCGCCTTGATGGCCAACTGGGTGACGATGTACTGGTAGGCACCCAGCAGGAAGCCGCCGGAGCCGCTGGCCGGGTCGGCGATGCGGTGACCCAGTTGCGGCTGCACCAGTTCGGCCATCAGCTTGATGATGTGGCGCGGGGTGCGGAACTGGCCGTTCTTGCCGGCGCTGGCGATCTCGGACAGCAGCATCTCGTAGACATCGCCCTGGATGTCCTGAAAGGCCTGGCCCTTCTCCTGTGAGTCCTTCTCCATGATCTCGAAGATCTCGTCGATGGTCTTTACCGCCTCCACCAGCAGGGCCGGTTTGGGGATGATAAACACGGCGTTCTTCATGTGGTGGGTGAAGTTTGACTCCGTGCCATTCATGTCCTTGAGGAAGGGGAAGACTTTGGACTGCACGTGCAGGAGCATCTCTTCAGCCTGCATGTGCTTGAACTCGCTCCAGCGCAGGTTGCGTTTCTCTACAGCGTACTGATCGGGCTTTTCCTGGTTGCGATATTCGGGCGGAATCCACTGGCTGCTGAACTTGGAGGTGTAGGGCTCGCCGGTCCAGTCGGCATCGGCCTGCCTCTTCCGGTCCAGTTCGTCGAGGCGCTTCATGAACAGCAGGTAGGTGATCTGTTCGATGGCGGTGAGCGGGTTGGAAATGCCGCCGGACCAGAACTTGTTCCAGAGCTGGTCGATCTTGCCTTTGAGTTCGGGGTTGTTTTGTAGCATGGTTAAGTTCCTGGTTTAACCACGAACCACACGAAATACACGAAATGTAATATTCTCTTGTTTGATTTCGTGTATTTCGTGTGTTTCGTGGTTCATAATACGATTCGTTCTATGCTTGCTTTGGGATAATGACCGAAGTTGACCAGCAAACCCAGGCGCAGTTTGCACGCTTTTAGGTAATTAAAGAGCTGGGCTCTGTGCTCCGGGGCTATCTCTTTGACAGCTTTCAGCTCAACGATGATTTTCCCGTAACAGATAAAATCCGGCCTGTATGTTTGGGTAAGCGAATCCCCCTTATAGGACAGAATAAGTTCCTTCTGGGATTCAAATGAAACCTGGCGGGATCGAAGCTCCCTTTCCAAACACTCCTGATAAACTGATTCCAGAAAACCACAGCCCATTTCCCGGTACACTTCGAAGATGGCCCCTTGAATGACATAGGCATCTTCCTTGAAAAGAATCTTTTCGTGTTTTTCGTGTGGTTCGTGGTTCATTGTGCTTCCGGGTTGATCTCTTTCAGTAGAGCGCGCCCCTTGGTGGTGAGGCTGTATCTTTGCAGTCGGCTATTGGGTTTGTCGGGTAGGGTGTAGGCCACTTGGCCCGCATCCAACATCTTTCTTATGAGTTCATTGAGGTAACGGCTTGGCTTGGTTTTACCAAGTGCCTGGGCTATTTCGGCTTTGGATAGGGGGGAGGGGCTGAGGCATGCCATGATCCGGAACGCCATATCCGACTCTACCCCTGACTCTACCCCTGACTCTACCCCTGACTGGTCCCCTCTGTTCGATGCGGCTACCGCCTGCTCCAGTGCCAGCGCCTCCTCCGAGATGGGGAAGGTGGTGCGAATGAAGTGGGTGGCAAAGATGTAGGCCTCGCGGGGATAGGCCTTGAGGATGCGGGGCATGCCGGAGCCGAGGTATTCCACCATGCCCAGGTCCTTGAATACACGCATCAGTGCCTTGTTGCGGGGCATGGAGTAACCGGCAAAGAAGTCATCCTGTTCCGAGCCGGGGTGGATGCTACCCGCAGAGGTAATCTCCAGGCGATCGCTGAAGACCTCAAATTTGGGTACCAACTCGGTGCTGTAATCATTGTGGATGATGGCGTTGATCACCGCTTCGCGCAGGGCAACCTTGTCCCAGAGCGGGCGGTCGATGCGCTCTCGGGGGGTGATCCGGGTGATGTTGCGGTTCTCCTGCCCCTCCAGACGGTCGAGGACGGCCTTACAGGTTTTTATCAGGCAGCAGTAGCCGTACTCCTTGCTCTCCAGCAGGTCGACCCGGTCGGTTCCAGCATATTTGGCGACCTGTACTGAGTTGCCGTTTTGATCGGCCAGCAGGTAGGCGGTGTAATTGTAAACGCCGTCTTCGGTCAACAGCTCCAGGTTGGTGGCAAACTTGTCATTTAGCGAAAAGCCTGCCTCTTCATAGTAGATTTTCAGTTGCGCAAAGCTGAGATCCTGCCGCTGTGAACGGATGCGGGTGAGTGAGTTGCGGGTACGGCGAGAGAAGAGTTCTTCTATCATCCGAGCCGGCATGGGTTCACTGGCGCTGCCGATGCGGATAAAACACCCCTTCTCGGACATGCCGTATTTGCGCAGGTAGTAGGGTTTTTCGGAGCCGCTGGCAACAATGAGCTTGATGACATCCTTACCATCGTGTCGTTCGAGAATAACGTCGAAGAGCCCCAGGGCAGAGGGCAGAATGTTGTTCTTTAGCCGATCCTTGATGGCAAGCTGTGCTGCATCGGCGTTGGCTATACCAACGGTCTCGCCGCTTTTGCCGATACCCAGGTAGAGAATGCCGCCATCATGGTAGTTGAGAAAGGCGATCACCTCCTTTTCCAGGCCGTCCGTTACTTCTCTCTTGTATTCAATGCGATTGGATTCGGTCATATCACGCCGCCAGTCGTTCGGTAAGCTGCAGGATTTCGTTGATCTCTGCCGGGCTGAAAACGCCGCGAATTCCCTGGGGATGAATGACCGTAAATGGGGCGCTGACCAAGTCTCTCTTCTCCACCTTTTCACGTTCGAGAATGAAGCTCTTCAGCAGATTCAGAAATTCCAGTTGTCGGCTGCTCAGATTGCTGTGCTGCCGGATGAACTGGTCGAAGGCCTCGCTGACTGTCTCGGGGAAGCTCTTCAGGATCTCGATGCCGAGGATATGACGGATGAACTGAATGAATCGCGCCTTGCGATTCTTGTAGACCTGACGCAACAGGTCTTCGGTAATGTGCGGGTGCTCCGCGTGGAGCATCTCTGCCAGCGCGTTGGCCTCATCCGGCGTCACCGCTTCGCCGTTCTTGATCTTTTGTAGCAACGGGTTGTGTTCGGTCAGTTCGGTAATCAAGACTTCGACCATCTCGCGGTAGCGGCTGATGCTCACCGATTCGTGCTGTGGTCCGAACTCCACCCAGTCTTTGAAATGCAGGGTATCGGTCAGGTCCAGGTGGATCGGGCCGAGACCGGTGCCCTGTTCGCGGAACTTCATCAGCGGTCCGAGGCGGGTGTTCAGCTCGTCGAGGGCGTCTTCCAGCTCGTTTGCATCGTTCCTGGCCCAGTAGTGGTTGGTCTGGGCGGCGCGGATCAGGGCCTCTTCGGTTTTGACGAAGTTGACGGAGAGCGGCAGTTCGCTGATCTGTTCGACGATGCCCTCCTTGAGGGTGTTGGCCTTTTCCTTCTCTTCGCTCAACTTGGCCAGGGAGTATTCCAGCAGGTCACGTTCGAAGCGCATGGCCTTGAAGTCGGCCTCGGAGACGGTGCGGAACAGTGGCTTGATTTCGGTGCGCAGGAATTCCAGTTTTTGGTGGTTCAAGGTGATCCAGAAGTTTTCCTCTTCAAGGCGGGCCAGTGCGGCGACGGCCTCCTTGATGACGACGGAGCTTTGCGGTAGTTGAGCAATCTGCAGACGCAGCTTGACAACTTCACGGTCGGTAATCTGGTTCTGACCAAGGTCATTCGCCTTTTCGATCTTGTCGAGGCGCAGCCCCATCAGCCGCACCGGCAGGGGCAGCTGAGGTTTCAGTTCCTTGCCTTTGGGCTGGAGCTTGAAGTATTCGAAGTTATCCCAGCAATCGAGGATCAGGAAAATATCCTTTTCGGTGCACCAGGGCTTGGGCTTGCTGGTTTCCAGCAGGCGGGTGCCGCGTCCGATCATCTGCCAGAACTTGGTATAGGAGTAGACCGGCTTGGCAAAGACCAGGTTGACGATTTCGCGCACGTCGATGCCGGTGTCGAGCATGTCGACGCTAATGGCGACGCGGGGCATGTCGTTGTTGGTGAACTGGTCGAGCAGGCCGCCCTTGCCGTAGACACGCGGGTCGTCGGAGACCAGCACCTTGGCCAGTTCGCCCCTGTACTGCGGGTAGAGCTTATCAAAGATCTCTTCGATGCGCCGGGCATGGGCCTTGGAGGAGCAGAAGAAGATGGTCTTGCCGGGCAGCACCCCGTTTGGGTCCTTGAGGCACTCCTCCATGAACTCTCGGACGATCAGGGTGTTGGTGCCCTTGTTGATGACCTGCTTCTCCAACTGCGAGCCTTCGAAGTTGATCTCTTCAATCTCCTTGCCCTCCAGTATCAGCCTTTTCTGGTCTTCCAAGGAGACGGTGCGCTTGCTGATCCCCTCCATCTGGAACTTGGTCTGAATCTTCATCACCTGAAAAGTGGACAGGTAGGGCGGCAGATTATTGACCGCCTCTTCGAAGGTGTAGGCAAAGGTGGGAAGACCGTCTTCGCAGTGAAACAGCTGGAAGGTGTTGTGGTCGATGATGTCGGTCGGCGTGGCGGTCAAGCCCAGGGTAGTGGTCTTGAAGTAGCTGAGGACCTCGCTGTAGGTGTTATAGATGGAACGGTGGCTCTCATCAATGACGATGAAGTCGAAAAAGTGCGGCGACAACTGCTGTGACTCATCCCGGATGATGTTGAGCATGGTGGGATAGGTCGATACATAGATGCGGCGGTCCTTGGCGATGAGCTTTTCGCCGACATTGGGCCAGCGCGGTTCATGGGGCAGGTACTCCTTGAAGGCGGCCAGTGCCTGTTCCCGCAAGGCAATTCGGTCGACCAGAAACAGCACCCTTTCGGCATGGCCTGCGCGCATCAGTGCGTCGACCATGGCGATGCAGATGCGGGTCTTGCCGGTGCCGGTGGCCATGACCAGCAGGAAGTCGCGCTTCTTCTGTTCGATTCCTTCCAGTACCGCTCGAATGGCTCGGATCTGGTAATCACGGCCCGCGATGGCGGTATTGATGAGTTCCTGAGTCAGCGGCTTGCGGTTGCGGCGGATGTACTGGAATCGTTCCAGATCGTCACGGGTGGGAAACCCCACCACCTTGTGAGGTGGATAGTTGTTCAGATCCCAGAAGTAGGTATCGTGGCCGTTGGTATAGAAGCAAAACGGCAGCTCACCACTGAGCTGTTTCTGGATGTTGTAGCAATATTGCTTGGCCTGTTCGCGACCAATGGCGGCGTCTCTGCTGGACTTCTTGGCTTCGACAACGGCCAGCGGCTTACGATCCCTGCCCAGCAAAACATAGTCGCTGAACTGATGCCCTTCGTAGGGTGTGCGCGGTTCGGCGATGCCTTCCGGAAGGGGTGTTAGGATGTCAAACTCCTCGATGACCTGTGTGGGATCTTTGACATTCCAGCCTGATTGCGACAGAAGTTTGTCAATCAATTCCGAACGGGTCTGGGCCTCAGATTTGGTCATGCTTCAACTTTCCCTGTTTGGTCATCTTGGCGCAATAGTTTTCAAAAGAGACTTGTGCCAGTTTCGAAGGCACTGTCTTGCTGTTCTCCCAACGGTTGACTGTAGCGAAACTCACGCCCAGAGCATGGGCCAACTCCTCCTGAGAAAGCCCCAGTTGTCGCCGAACTTCCTTGACCGTTGCCGGGAAGTTTTCGGGTTGTCGGATCATGACCATCGATATTCTCCCTCCAACGCCCGTATAACATCGATTTCGTAGCTTCTCAATAAGTCCGTGCCATAGAGGTGCAGTAACGCCTTTTCAGGACACGCTGTGAATACCTCCCTGGTCGCTCACGGCATCCTGCCTCCCGCGACACTAGTACGTCCCTGTACGTCATACGCTCACAGCAGCATCCCTGCTGCTGTACGTCCTGAAAAGGCGTCACTGCACCCCTCCTGTAAAGTTATCCATCTGCACTGGGTTATTGAGAAATTACTCGATTTCATCTCATATCCTTGAAAAATAAGGCATACGAGTGCTGTGCAAATGCTTTTTGGAATATAACATCTGCTATGTGTTATGCAAGATTAAATTGGCGAGTGGTCTGACAAATTATAGTCATAGACACCCAGTGCGTCGGGATAAGTTGGTAGATGGTTTGAGGTGAATGTTCACTGATCAGTAAGGGCTAGTGACCCGCCGCAACTCCGAGTTATGGGTGGCTATCCTGGACAATCCTGGCAGTGGCAACCATCCTGGTGGCTATCTCCATCGCACTACTGACCGTGCTTGAACTGCTGCGTCGCCGTAGTGAACTGCAACGTGGGGTTTCCGCCGCCTAAGCTGTATGTAAGGTAAAAAAGGACGCGGAGATCGAAGAGAGAATCTTAGGTAATCTCCGCGTACTCCGCGTCCTGTTTTTATGAGCCTCCCTGTTACACGTTGGAGTCGGGAAATTCCGCCTTGCGTCTATTGATA
>JBEVXT010000674.1:0-5027 GCA_040505955.1 Sedimenticola sp.
ACAGCGCAAACCTGAACCGGGAAACGGTTCCTGTTGTTGCACGCATTTCAGCCATGCACTATTGCAGCAAGCACCAGAAGAAGCGTTCTCAATTATTGATCTGATCGACTGAACGTCAGCGCATACGGACTGGCGCTGTCGCAATATCCCCAACTGCCGCTGTAACGGGTACAGCTACGGTTCACTTTCAGCTGCACACTGCCCCAGTGACGACTTCCATATCGACTGCTTCCACAATCGCGGTCTGACTCATTCTCGATCCAGTATCCAGTTAGCTTACCGTTACGTTCGGTCAGGATCAGCCTGCCGTTATCGGCCCGGTTATAGTGACCGGTAATCTTATCGCCTTTTCGCTCTAGCTGCAGTGGCCCATTCGACTTCTCATCCTCCTGCCAGCTGATCAGCCATGCCTCACTCTTCCTCTCCCCATTTTTGGCAGAAACCGTTTCGTTTTCAGGCAGGCAAACGGCGACACTGGATGGCTCTACCCCAACATCCGCTTTCAATGTATGAGGCTTGGGTATCTCCCCGATCTTGAATGTACCATCGGGCGCCAGCACCGATGCATGAAGCCTGTGCGGTTCAGGAATGGCTGATTTACCATCCGCTGCTTCGACACCCGCCTCGACAACTGCCTTCAGAGTATGCGGCCTATGAATTGTAGCGATTTTGTATGGCTCTGATGAACCAGTCTCGACTACACCTTTCAGCATATGCGGCAGTGGAAGCTCAGCAGTTCCTGCAACAGGTGCCAACATGAGGCTGGCAATGGCAACAGAGAGAAAGAGTCGTTTCATGATTACATGCATTGCCAGCCGGGGGAGATCAACCGATGTCGGAGCAGCACACAAACGCCTTTACGAGGCAGCAGCTTTATTAAGCGCATTGCGAACGGCCTGCTCTACAGCGTTCAATATCTGATCAATCTCTTCATGTGTATAACAGGAGTTAATTTCACGTTTACCGGGGGCTGGAACAATCAGCGTCGGATTATCCTCAATAGAAAAGCTAGTACCCTGTGATTTCAAAAACATTTCAGCTCTGTTTTTTGACCTTAATCCCAAATTTATGGTCGTCGTACCGGATTTCAGCTCTTTGTAACTTCTTTTCTTTCTCTTATCACTGACTTTCCCTTCAGCTATAGCATTCATAATCTTATCGAGAGACTCCTTCGGCCAAGAAGGCGCACCTTTCACAACGGCGCGAGCATGCATATAAAGCCTGTCCGCCCCCAGACCACAGCTCCAGCCAATAAAGTGAAATGTGACGGGCTCATCGCTGGACTCTTCAAACTTAACGGTATGCTCATTTTTAGGTGAATAAACAGTGTATTCATGTTCGCTTTTCTCATAAACTTCGCCGGTACCTGGCCCGGTAATACTGATAAAGGCAGAGGCGCCATGAACAAACACCGCACAGATAAGAAATACACCCCAGACTACCATTTTGTAACTCATCATCTTCACCTCCTTACAGCCGTCTGCCCCGCCAGCTTTTATCGTTAAACTCGTCATCGCAATAACCCCAACGGATCGTAAATGCATCCCGGTTTTCGTTGAACTCCAGCTTTGCCCTTCCCCAGTAATGGCTTCCATCCCGGGGCTGGTCACAACGCTGGCCGGAGCTTGCCTCAATCCAGTAACCCTTTCCACCCTGTTTATCTTTATCTAAGAATAAACGCCCCTGATCATCAGTAAGATAAAAAGCGGTCAGCTTGCCTACACCGGTATCCTGCATACCCATGGTACCGTAGTTGGATTCCCAAGGTGTCCATTTATCTGCTACCGACAAGTGCATCATATAACCGGGAGTCTTCAATTCCAGTAACAGTTCGGCATCAACAACATTCCCTGGTTCAACATGAATCTTCTTTTCTGCAGCAATACCTTTCACCCCGATCCGGGCAACATAATCCCCTGCGGGTAACACAAACGTTCGTCCCGTCGCATGCAAGTTATAATGGGCGACTCGCTTACGAAGCAGTTTTCCGGCCTGATCAGATATCAAAGCGTAAACAGTGTAATCATCGGTATTCACTGCACTGCCGCCCGGCGTCATGACAGCACGCATATGAAGTTTACCGGCATTGAGCAGTAGCTGTTTCTCCACCAGCTTGCCGCCCTCGACTTTCACCCGCTGTTCAGTGGTTGCCGCTCCGAATCGGATCACCGCGCTATAGTCGCCAGCCGGAAGCACAAAGGTTCTACTGGTTGCGTGGAGATTGTAGTAAGCGACACGCATCCGTTGCACTTTACCGGAAGCATCGGTCACTTCCCTGTAAACCGCGTAATCATCCGTATTCACCGCCTCACCTCCGGCAACCATCACGGCATGGATGTGTAGTTTTCCCGCCTGCAGCAGCAACTTTGCCTCCACCTCATTACCGGCCTCCACCGTCACCCTCTGCTCTGCTCTGGCCTGACCATGGCGGATTTCGGCAATATATTCACCAGAAGGCAACACGAATGTGCGGGCTGTATCATGCAGATTGAAATAACCAACCTGGCGGCGTGATGTTCGGCCCATTTTGTCAATGATCTCCTGATGCGCTGCAAAGTAGTCGGTTTTGACCGGTGGCCCATCCTCAGTCTCCACGCCATAAATGCGGAGTTTTCCAGCGTTGAGTACCAGCTCCGCTTCCACATACTTATCCGGTTCAACGCTCACATGCTTTTCTGCCGTGGCATAACCGTGCTGGATAACCGCCACATATTCTCCCGGTGGAAGAGAGAAGGTTCGTCCTCTGGCATGGAGTGGATAACTGGCCACTTCAATACGCTCTACTGCTCCGGATGCATTCAATTGCTCCCTGTATATCTTGTATCGATCGGTATTGACCGGCTCGCCACCTGCGCTCAAAACAGCATAGATCCGAAGGTTACCCGGTGCAGTCGGATCAGGTGTCGCAGGCTCTTCCATCCGTACCTGCACCTCAGCCAGTGCGGAAACCAGCTCACCAGCACTGCTTGCTGGAAAATATTTTCCGCCTCCACTTTCTGCGATACAGCGCAGTTGATCCGCCTCCTCTCTGATTACATCGAATCCAACCACATGGATGCGCACCGCTGAACCGGACGACCTGATTGCCTCCGCCAGTTTACAGGGGTCGGCATTGCAGCTCTCCTTACCGTCACTTACCACGATAATGGAACCGAATACACCTGCTTCCTTAAGTTTAGCTGCAGCGAATTCGATAGATTTGCTTAGCGGGGTTTTGCCCTTCGGATTTATCCCCTCAATCAGTCCGATCAGAGTATTACGATCACTTCCGATCGGAGCCAACAGTTCTATGTCACCACAATCCCCCTCTTTCCGATGACCGTAGGCGATCAAACCGATATCTATGTGTTGTGGAAAGGATTTAAGCGATTCAGTCATCGCTTTTCTAGCCATCTCTATTTTTGTTTTTCCGTTGATCTGCCCCCACATGCTTCCCGAAGCATCAAACACAAACAGTACAGAAGGGTTAGCAGCGGCATAGGCATACAGAGGAAAAATCAGCATGAGAAAAGAGAGAAGCAACAGGACTTTCTTTGGCATAAACACACCCTCACAGAGTCTTCGGGATAATCTTGTGGGATGCATGTCCAAATTATCAAGCTATTCCAACCGCATCCCACAACCAGCTGTACATAGATTACACTCTATGGCAAATGTAGCAAATGAACCGGAAAGTCGCAGCTTCTTCCAATATGAAATGAGCCTGAAGTGACCTGGTTTTTTCCATGATGGAGGTATGAAAACCATCATGAACGGTTCTCACATTGAAACACTCGAACGGATTCGTCAGTTTCTTGATGGTGCAGCAGTTATGGAATTATGCATTGGCTCCACCGTTCTCATCAGCCTGGGGGGGTGTCGTCAAGTCCATGCCGCCGCTGAAAAAAAGATCGCACTGCTCGGCACCGCACCCGATTTTGCACCCAGTTGAATAGTTACAAATCAGATTCTATTTTTTTTATTGTCCCTCTCGGGAGACATTCGGGGCGGATTCATACCACCCCTTGGTATGATTAACGATTCGCACGACGGAGAGCATGACCGGCACTTCAATCAGTACACCAACCACAGTTGCCAGAGCCGCACCCGATTCAAACCCAAACAAAACGATGGCGGTAGCTACAGCCAGTTCAAAGAAGTTGCTGGCGCCAATGAGCGCGGAAGGCCCCGCTACGCAGTGGGCAACTCCGAATTTGCGGTTCAGTAGATAGGCCAGTCCAGAATTGAAATAGACCTGGATCAGTATGGGCACGGCAAGCAGAGCAATGACCAGCGGCTGAGTCAAGATCTGTTCACCCTGAAAGCCGAAAAGCAGAACCAAAGTCGCTAGCAGTGCGATCAGGGAGATGGGGCCCAGCCGATCCTGGGTGCGTTCCATAGACTCTATGCCACCCGTCTTTAACAGCAAATGTCGCCATAACTGCGCCACAATCACCGGGATCACAATATACAAAATAACCGATAGAAACAGAGTCTCCCATGGTACGGCGATGGCGGAAAGACCAAGTAGTAGCCCCACGATTGGCGCAAAAGCAAATACCATGATGGCGTCATTGAGGGCGACCTGAGTCAGAGTAAAATGCGGTTCGCCATTCGATAGATTACTCCAGACAAACACCATGGCAGTACAGGGAGCGGCAGCCAGTATAATCAATCCTGCAATGTAGCTGTCCGCCTGATCGGCAGGCAGCCAGTCAGCAAACAACCAGCGAATGAATATCCACCCCAACAGAGCCATTGAGAAGGGCTTTACCGCCCAGTTAACGAACAGGGTGACACCCACCCCCCTCCAGTGCTCTTTGACATGGTGCAGAGCGCCAAAGTCGATCTTCAGAAGCATCGGAATGATCATCAGCCAGATCAGAATGGCTACCGGCAGGTTGACCTGTACAATCTCCATGCGGCCCAATGTCTGAAAAGGCGATGGAAACCAGTGGCCCAAGGCGATACCTGCAATGATGCAGAGAAATACCCATAGAGTGAGATAGCGTTCGAAAAATCCGATTGTTACGCCATTACTCTGTTTT
>JBEVXT010000674.1:5127-7721 GCA_040505955.1 Sedimenticola sp.
TCAACACATTTTTCATAGTCACGAATACCCTCTTCCACATGTTCTTCCCGGATCTTTGAACGGGAGTGTTCGTGGCAGCCATAGCAGGTGTAACTACTGTAATCACTCTCAATATGGCACTTGTCACAGGTCGCGTCATGGTCTTTGTCAAAGCGGAAATATTTCTCATGTTCAAAGGTGGCCGGCATCCAGCCATCAACGGTATGGCACTGAGAGCAGTTGCCCTTGATTTTATTATGCAGGGCATCACCTGGATTGCTGTGGCAACTATCACACTGCTCTTGCGTATCACGTGCGACTAGCTTATGCGAGAACCGGCCAATGGGGCGAAAGGCCTGCACGCCCTTGTGATCACTATGGCAGGCAACGCAATCCTCTTCGGTCAATTGTTGATGAAAGCCAACGTTTTTCTTCTCCTTGGCAATGGCCAGGCCTTTGGTAGTCTTCAGGCCGATCTCCTCTACTTTGTGGCACTGCACGCACTTCTCTGGTGAACTGCCTAAAAACGGGGTATGGCAGGCGAAACAGTCATCGGTAAGTTCCAGATGGGCATCTATAAGCTTGCCGGGTTCGATCATCAGATGCGGGGCAAACAGCGTCAGCAGCAGAAGCAACGCCAAATTGACTAGTACAATTATGTTGACGGTTTTGTTATTCATTTCCACTGCCAGTATAGGAAGATGCTAAGGATATGGGTGATACCAAGTACCGAGAACACCAGAGTGATCGGAAAGTGTACTGCCCGCCATTTCTTCATCAGATCGAAGGTAACAGAGTCCCAGAACAGCTCTTTCTCCACGGCTTCAGCGGTGAGGCCCCGTTCTACGTAGCTTGCCTTTTTGTCCGCCACATAACGGCGTGAACGGTCCAACAGATACTGGCCGGTCATACCACTGATGATATTGACCATCATGGCGACCAACGCCAGCCAGGGCAGAATGTTATAAACATGTATGCCGGCATGCACCAGGATCATCAGTGCTCCGAGCCAGGTGAGTATCTCGTGCAGTTTAAGCAGTGTCTTCGGTTTGCCGAAACCGATCTTCTTGCGTTTACGCATGGAGTAGAGGAAGGAGAGCAGGATCAGGAGGAGACCAGGTATGCCCAGCCAGCGCCCAATCCAGGTGAAACCAGATAGATGCAGTAGCGCATCTATCATAGCCGTTGCAGCAATTAGTGCGATAAAACTCAACAGAAACGGCATGACTTTTTTACTGATAAGTGAACGTTCCATAACGGTCTCTAAGCGGTTAGTGTAAGGTCACTCTTGGGTTTTGAGATGCATAACAGGCAGTGACCAGCCTCAACCTCGGCATCAGGATCCTGGCTATAATCCACTTCACCGGATTCCAGGGTAGTCTGGCAACTGCCACAACTGCCTGCCCGGCAGCCGGAATCCACATCGATATCGTTATCCTCGGCCAACTCCAGCAGCGACTCGGCATCCGGCTTCCAGACAACGCTTTTGCCGGATCTGCTGAAGGTGACGGTGATGGCTTGTTGCACCCCCTCCGGCTTGTCGGTCTGCGGTTTTTGTTTCTGATGTTTGGGCAGGGTTGCCGGGCCAAAACTCTCGTAATAGATGTCATCGGTTGCAACGCCCCACACTTCAAGCGCTGGCACCAGGTTCTCCATCATTGCCCTGGGTCCGCAAACGTAGAACTGGTGCCGTTTTAGCTGCAGGGTAAGCCTCAATAGCCTGATATCAACATGCCCCTGGTGCTGGTAATCTGAGCCCTCAATATCCTGCTCATCGGGTCGACTGTAACAGATGTGCAGATGAAAGTTATCGTGGGCCTTCTGTAGCGCCTGCAGATGCTGCTTCATTGCATGATCAGAACCGTTGCGCACCCCATAGAAGAGCCATATCTCACGCGAACTGCCACTGGTTAGAAGGGTATTAACCATGCTCAGCATCGGCGTAACACCAATTCCTCCCCCGACCAGCACGATAGGAATAGGTTCTGCCTCCATCAGATAAAAATGACCAGATGGCGCCTTGACCGAAAGATGCATCCCCTCCTGTACATGATCATGGAAGTAATTGGATGAGCAACCGGGTGGGATCTCAGGTTTGTCTGCCGGCGGGGGAACCCGCTTGATGCTGACCCGATAGTAATCAGGTTGTGGACTGTCAGACAGGGAGTAACAGCGCACGATATTATTTGCTTTGCCGGTCGCCGGATCCTCAATTTGTAGTTTGAAAGTAAGGAACTGACCCGGTTTGAATGTGGGCAAATACTGGCCATCCGCCGGTGTCAGATAAAATGAACAGATTGATTCAGCTTTATCCTCCATGATCCGGCGTTGAACGATGAAATCTTTAAAGCCCCCCCAGGCTAGCGGCCCTTTATCCGCTGTTTCAGACGAAACAACCTGGGTAATATTTGTAGCGGCAGGCTCCTGCTCAACACTGCCCTGCTGCGCATCAATGCGTGATTCCAGATCCCGATATTGCTGCTTGCGGCGGTGAAGTCCAATCAGTGAAAAAATTACTACCTGCACCAGAATGACGGCAATAATGATCAGCGCTGTGGTTCCGGTGCTCATGTGGATAATACTAACCCGTAGTTTTGACCTGTATTGTAGCTACA
>JBEVXT010000675.1:0-8329 GCA_040505955.1 Sedimenticola sp.
CCATTATAACCAATGGGGGCCAGACACGCCTTCTTTTTGGCTTCAGGTAGCCAAGAAACTCTCTGGTTTTCTGAGTTTTGAAATTACCTCTTATGGTTATAAATTGTATTTCCTCTTTCTTTTATGATGCCTTTGCAGCATCAAAAGTAGAGAAAAATCTATAACCGATCAACACCTTAAATCTCTTTGCAAAATGCGGATTGGCCCAAGATTTATTTCGCGAGTTCGCAGCTACCTGTCAACTTGCCGTAAGCAAAACTTATCACCCACAGAAGCATCGACACGGCTTTTCAGGGAATGAATCCAGATTTCATGGAATTGGATGAGGCAGAATGTGTTGATTGATTACCCATAATTCATAATTTTTCCGTTTTTAAGCTCATAAATTCGATCACAGAATTCCAGGGTTTTCAACCTATGCGCTATAACGATTATTGTCATTTTCCCTTTGAGATTTTTTATTTCCCTAATTACCTCCCGCTCAGTCTGAGTATCCAAGGCGCTAGTTGATTCATCCATAATCAACACTCTACGCTTATGATAAAAAGCTCTAGCCAAAGCCACTCGCTGTCGCTGGCCACCAGATAATCGTTCCCCATTCTCACCAAGCAATGTATCGATACCATCGGGAAGTTGGCTTATCAATTCTGCCAATTGTGATTTTATTATGGCACTTCGTAACAGTTCATCATCAACCTCATCCTCGCAAACACCAAACGCTATGTTATTCCTTATCGTATCATCAGTTAAGAATGTTTTTTGGGGCAAATAGGCTACTTGGCTACGCCACTCACTAAGCGCCGTATCTAACGCTTTACCATTGTAATATATATTGCCGTCTTGCGGTTTAAATAATCCAAGCATCAAATCAACTAATGTTGTTTTTCCTGAACCAGATAATCCGACAATTCCGACAGCCTCCCCAGATAAGATTTCAAATGAGATTTGATCTAATATTTTTTTGACTGATTTTTTATGAGTAAAACTAACGCGGTCTAATGAAAATTTTTGGAAAGAAGATACATTGGTATCGTCAGATTCTGATTGGAAGAACCATTTTTCTTTATTATCAAGTACTTTTACATCCGCACGAAGTCTAGATACTGCATCACGACCATATTGCAACTGCACTAAACTATTAGAAAATAAATTGGCCGCCGGCAACAACCGCAAGGAAGCAACGCCAAATACAGCTAATGTTGACGCTAATGCTTCTAAATTTTTATCGGTTAATATCGCAACCAACACAGTAGACACAACAAATATAACCATAAATAATTCTAATATATAGCGTGGCATAGAAGAAAACAATTGTGACTTCTTGATATAAAATGCATTATCGCTTGCCCCCGAATAAAACATATCATAAAAATATTTCTCTTTACCAAGTATTTTGATATCTTTTAAACCAGCCGCTGACTCTTGAATGCTTTTTACCATTTTGATTGAAGACTTATTTGCTTCTTCTCCATAAGCACGAATTTTAATGCGGAAAATTCTTTCATAACCTAGCACCATAACGCTTAGCAGTCCCATTAACAAAATCAGCGCTGACGTATTTTGCCAAGCTAAAAACCCAACAATCAATATAACAACAATACCGTCACTTAAAGTTCGCAATAATGGAATCAGAACTTGCATAGAATATTGGTTGGTTAATTGCTGAATATGATAAATATTGTCGGAACTATTTCTGTAAACATGATCAACATAAGGTAGCATTTGATATGCTTTCATTAAAAATGAGCGCAATTTCAGTTGCTGTTTCAGGCTAAAATCAATAATCACCCAATTAATCCACATAGAAGCAATAGACTTTACGATGAATACCCCCAGTAAAAGCAAACTTATAACAATAAGCAAGGAACCTCGGTCGAGCGCAAAACCAAAAAATACTAATAATTTTTCAAAAGAACTTTCAACAGCGCTTTCGCCCGCTATCAATGCGACATAAGGTGCTATTACACTTAATCCAATCAAATCAAAAACAGATGCACCTGAAAACAAAAAAAACAACATGGGTAATTTTCTTTTATCAGCACCTAATAGTTTAAATATTTCTCGTAGATATTGAACCATATCAATTACTCATGACTGTCAAAAAAATGGTGGGGGGCAGAAATTCCGTGTCACTTCTTGGCTGGTGAGCAATTTAACCCATTTAAATGCTATGGTGACTCTCGCAGCATTAATTTCTCGCCCGAGTGAGGCAGAAACTGCTTGGGGTAAATTTTGCGTGACAGTGGCCATAGGTGTGTGCCCGGTCCACCAGCCATGATTACAGGAATTAACATAGGGATACTTTTACTCAGTCATCTTAAACTTACTATTCTTCTGTCTTGAGATATCATGCATATGTTTGCCTCAGACCCTCGTCCAGCCCTACGCTGTAAGTCCAGCCCATATTCGTTAGTCTTGATGTGTCTATTAGTTTGCGCGGTGCACCATCAGGCTTGCTGGCATCGAATTTTAACTCACCCTCAAAGCCAATGACCCGTTTCACGATTTCTGCCATCTCACGGATGGTGACATCCACACCTGTGCCTACGTTTATATGTGAGATCATGGGCTTTGTGTTGGATTGATAGGTTTCTTGATCTAGTTCAAGTACAAAGAGTGATGCTGCTGCCATGTCGTCTACGTAGAGAAATTCGCGCATGGCGTTGCCTGTTCCCCATATGGACACTTCACTGTCGTTGTTAATTTTTGCCTGGTGAAAGCGCTGCATGAGTGCAGGGATTATGTGCGAGTTCTCTGGTGGAAGTTGTCGTTTATGCCATATAGGTTGGTTGGCATAACTGACCGGAAGTCTGTTTCGTATTTTCTATTATAGGCCTCACACAAATTTATCCCTGCGATCTTGGCCAGGGCATAGGGTTCGTTCGTTGGCTCAAGCAGGTCTGTCAGCAGCGCATCTTCTCGCATAGGTTGTTTTACTGCTTTTGGGTAGATGCAGGTGCTGCCAAGAAATAGGCGTCGTTTTGCGCCTACGCGGAAATGGCGGATAAGGCTATTCATGGTAATCAAATGCTCTATAGCCGTGCTCTTTCACTAAGGAGTCTCGCTTGGCGAGAGTGATGTCGTTCTCCATCATTTCATGGACCATCTCTTCTAAGGAGATCTTTGGCTCCCAACCCAGTTTTTCTTTTGCTTTGGATGGATCGCCTAGCAGGGTTTCAACCTCTGTTGGACGGAAGTAGCGTGGATCTACGGCTACAATTAGTTTGCCTGTCTCTTCGTCATACCCTTTTTCTTCCATTCCCTCGCCTTCCCAGCGGATTATTTTGTCTATGTGGCCCCAGGCGAAGTTGACGAAATCACGGACTGAATACTGAACGCCGGTGGCAATACAAAAATCATCAGGCTCATCTTGCTGCAGCATTAACCACTGCATCTCTACGTAGTCTTTCGCATGCCCCCAATCTCGCTTGGCGTCCATGTTGCCCAGATAAAGGGTATCTTGAAGCCCAAGATGAATACGCGCCAATGCTCTGGTAATTTTTCGTGTTACAAAGGTCTCACCACGCACGGGGCTTTCGTGATTGAAGAGGATACCGTTGCAAGCATACATGCCGTAGGCTTCGCGATAGTTTACGGTGATCCAGTAGGCGTAAAGTTTGGCTGCAGCATATGGGGAGCGTGGGTAGAAGGGTGTGGTCTCTTTTTGTGGAATCTCTTGTACTTTTCCGTAGAGTTCTGAAGTAGAGGCCTGGTAGTAGCGGGTTTTCTTTTCGAGGCCGGAGATGCGGATGGCGTCAAGGATGCGGAGTGCGCCAAGGCCGACGGTGTCTGCGGTGTATTCTGGGGTTTCGAAGGAGACGGCTACGTGAGATTGGGCTCCGAGGTTGTAGATTTCATCGGGTTGGATCTGTTGGATGATGCGGACCAGACTCATTGAGTCGGAGAGGTCACCGTAGTGGAGGATAAATTTCCTCTCGGTTTCGTGTGGGTCTTGGTAGAGGTGGTCAATGCGGTCGGTATTGAATGACGAGGCACGGCGTTTTATGCCGTGAACCTCATAACCTTTTTCCAGAAGGAACTCGGCAAGGTAGGCACCATCTTGACCAGTGATTCCTGTAATAAGTGCAACTTTTCTCTGTGCATTTATCATATTTTTATAATTCCTGTCACATTCACTGCGAACGCAGTATGTTTTGGTTTTTCATGAAATCTTCATAGGCAGCAGTCAGGCCCTCTTCCAGTCTCACTTTGGCTTGCCATCCAAGCGAATTGAGACGGGTACTATCCATCAGTTTGCGTGGCGTACCGTCTGGCTTGCCAGCATCAAATTCAACTTGACCCTGGTAACCAATAACTTGACCAATGGCTTCGGCAAGTTCGGCGATGGTTAGATCGTAACCAACACCAACATTAATATGGCTCAACATTGATTGAGTGTGTACATCGTAGGTGGATTTATCAAGATTCATCACATATACGCATGCGGCAGCCATATCATCGACATAGAGGAATTCTCGGCGCGGGGTACCAGTACCCCAGATTGTAACGCTAGGTGCATTGTTGACTTTGGCTTCATGAAAGCGGCGGATCAGTGCGGGAATGACGTGTGAGTTTTCGGGATGGTAGTTGTCACCCGGTCCGTACAGGTTGGTGGGCATCACGCTGCGGTAGTCCACACCGTGGTGCTGTCCATACTGGCGATTGTAGCTTTCGCAGAGTTTGATGCCGGCAATTTTGGCAATGGCGTAAGGCTCGTTTGTGGGCTCAAGTGTGCCGGTAAGCAGCGCATCCTCACTCATAGGTTGTTCTGTCTGTTTTGGATAGATACAGCTTGAGCCAAGGAACAGGAGTTTTTTCACTCCGTTTCGGAAAGCTGCATCAATGAGATTGGCCTCTATCATCAGGTTTTGATAGATAAAATCGGCTGGATAGGTGTTATTGGCGTGGATACCGCCAACCTTTGCTGCTGCAAGATAAACTTGATCTGGCTTCTCGGTCTCAATAAAGGCGCGGACAGCAGCCTGGTCGGTGAGATCGAGTTCTGCATGGGTGCGCATGATGAGATGCGTTTGACCTTGCTGCCGCAAGGTGCGGGCGATGGCCGATCCGACCATGCCACGGTGACCGGCGATGTAGATCTTTGTGCGTGGCATTAATAGATGATTTGAATCAACCATGAACCAATCCTAATATCTCTTCCGTTTTCTCCTGCATTAGCGCCGCATTGCCTCGTGACTCGACATTCAGACGTACTAACGGTTCGGTATTGGAACAACGTAGGTTAAACCGCCAATCCTCAAATTCCATACTGATGCCATCGGTCTCATCAATGATATGAGCCTTATCCTCATAGAATGATCTGACACGGGTAATTGCTGCTTCAGCGTTATCCAGCCGGCTATCGATCTCTCCTGATGATGGATAGGCTGTAATCTGTTCTGCAACAAATCCCGATAAATTTTTGTCTTTCTTAGAGAGGAGACTAGTAACAAGGAGCCATGGGATCATTCCGCTGTCACAATAGGCAAAATCGCGAAAATAGTGGTGAGCACTCATCTCCCCACCATAGATGGCATCTTCATCCCTCATCCTCTCCTTGATAAAGGCATGCCCCGTCTTGCTTTGAATCGGCCTTCCACCGGCTTTGGTTACAATGTCTATGGTATTCCAGGTCAGGCGTGGGTCATGGATGATCTTACTACCAGGGTTCTTCTCAAGAAGAGTCTCAGCCAGCAACCCGACAATGTAATAACCCTCGATGAACCGCCCTTTCTCATCGAATAGGAAGCAACGGTCAAAATCTCCGTCCCAGGCAATGCCGATATCCGCTTTATGCCTTAAGACAGCATCAATAGTGTCCTGTCGCCTCTCGGGCAGTAGTGGATTGGGAATGCCATTAGGGAAATGGCCATCTGGTTCATGATGCAACTTGATAAATTCTACTGGCACATTGGCAGCTTCGAATCGTTTTTCAATGGCATCAACCACATGGCCAGCGGCGCCATTCCCTGAATTCACCACCAGTTTCATCGGCTTTAGGCTGTTTAAATCGATGTAACTGAGTAGGTGATCAACATAGGCGTCTAGTGTAGATCGCTGCGTGAGCGTGCCTTTGCGTTTTACTTCAGAAAATATGCTTTCTTCTGCAAGTTTTTTGATTTGATCCAGTCCGGAATCACCGCTGATGGGCTTAGCTCCCTCGCGCACCAACTTCATGCCATTGTAATCCATTGGGTTATGGCTAGCGGTTACTTCAATTCCACCATCCACTTGGAGATACCAAGTAGCAAAATAGATCTCCTCGGTACCTGTCATTCCAAGATCGATGACATCAACACCGGCATCCATCAATCCGTCCGCCAGGGCCAATTTTAGTGATTCACTTGTCAAACGGACATCACCACCAACGACAACCGATCTGGGTTTGAGATAATCGCCATAGGCACGTCCAATACGATAGGCAATCTCATCATTCAGTTCATCACCGAGACGGCCACGAATATCATAGGCCTTGAAGCAGGAGAGAGATGACACGCTATTCTCCTACTCGACTGTACTGGTCCTCTAGCCTGACAATATCATCCTCACCAAGATAGGAGCCCGACTGCACCTCAATCATCTCCAGCGGAATCTTCCCAGGATTCTCCAGGGCATGGACCACGCCAACAGGAATATAGGTTGACTCATTCTCGGTCAACAGGAAAGTATCCTCTCCTTTGGTGACCTTTGCTGTTCCAGTTACCACAATCCAGTGTTCCGAGCGGTGGTGATGAACTTGTACAGAGAGTTTGGCACCAGGATTAACCATGATGCGCTTGACTTGGTATCGTCTGCCAATATCAATCGCATCATAATGACCCCACGGGCGGTAGACCTCGCGGTGGTTCTTTATTTCACCACGGCCATCGGCCTTTAAGCCCTCTACTACCTTCTTAACATCCTGTGCTTTTTCCTTGCTTGCTACCAAGACTGCATCCTTTGTCTCAATAATCGCTACATCATCCAAGCCAATGACGGCGACCAACTTACTCTCTGCATGAACCAAGCTGTTCTGCGTATCCTGAAGGATAATATCACCTCGATAGGCGTTACCCTGGTCATCCTTCTCATCCACCTCCCAGAGGGCTGACCAGCTACCTACATCACTCCAACCTGCATTCAGCGGAACAACTACTGCCTCCTCAGTCTTTTCCATGACGGCATAATCAATGGAGTCAGAGGGGCAGGTCTTAAAAGCACTCTGATCAATCCGGAAAAAGTCTGTATCCGGCGTGGCACGCCTAACCGCATCCTTGCATGCAGCGATGATATCCGGCCTAAACTTCTCAAGTTCTTCGAGATAGCGGCTTGCCCTGAATAGGAACATGCCACTGTTCCAGTAATATTCACCACTCTCCTTGTACTTCTCTGCGATCTCCAGATCCGGCTTTTCCACGAAGGCTGTCACCTGAAAACCAGACTGTTGTAGTGCCTTGCCCCTGTGGATATAGCCGTATCCTGTCTCAAGCGCGGTAGGTACGATGCCGAACGTAACCAATCTTCCGTCTTCGGCATGGCGCTTGGCATCCTCAATGGTCCAGTGAAATGCCTCAGTGTCATTAATGAGATGGTCAGCTGCCAGCACCAATAGAAGCGGGTCATGTCCATCACTCAACATCTTGAGCACAGCCAAGGCAATTGAAGGTGCGGTGTTGCGACCCACTGGTTCCAAAATAATGGAACCATGTTGAATGCCAATATCACGCAACTGCTCAGCTATAATGAAACGATGGTCTTCATTACAGAGGACTATCGGCTTTGCATGATCAACACCGGCCAGACGCTTGATTGTCTCCTGAAGCCTGAAGCAATGAACGCTCCCCCAAAAGTTTCAAAAACTGTTTTGGGAATAGCTCACGGGAGAGTGGCCACAGCCGGGTTCCGGATCCTCCGGCCATAATTACTGGTAATAGTTCGCTATTTGACATCGCCTTCCTCTGAGAACGCTATTCCATGGGCTTCCCGATGAAGCCGGTCGATCTCCACCTTGAGCGCATCATACTCGGTCATCTTGTAGTGGAGAAACCGCACCGTCAGTTCGGCCTTCTCTTCAATCCCACTCGGGGTAAGCAGGTAGAGATAGGCGCTCTTATGCTGGCTGTTACGGAAGTTATTGGCCTTGACCGATCCCTTCTCTACCAAGGCCTGCAGGCAATAGTTGGCCTTGCCGAGGCTGACGCCCAGGCGCTGTGCCAGCTGCCGCTGATTAATGCCGGGCTCTTCAGTCAGGATGCGCAAGATGTTGAGATGGGTTTCGGCGGACATTTTTTACTTGGATTTCTGTAACTATTCAGGCCATAGACTTTTCTATCCATCCAAATGATGGGCT
>JBEVXT010000676.1:0-8654 GCA_040505955.1 Sedimenticola sp.
CTAATATTTTTTTAATTTTTTTTTTTTTTTTTTTTTTACACACTTACTAATAGGCTGCCATCGGGGGCATTCGTGTGCCGATAGGCCACATTTCTAGTTA
Organism: Sedimenticola sp.; assembly: GCA_040505955.1. GTDB lineage: Bacteria > Pseudomonadota > Gammaproteobacteria > Chromatiales > Chromatiaceae > Vondammii. Next base: position 101 of record JBEVXT010000676.1, read on the forward strand.
ATTATTCTCTACCATAACTAGTTTGCAACATAGCCTACATGCAGTTAAAAAAGTTGAGTATTTTTGAAAATATAATTTCCCTTTGACGTCAATGGTGCTGTCGCCCAAAAAGTGAAGTCTGATAGTTAATGCCCAATTTAAAAGTATGCATCTAGCGAAGAACTTGGGCTAGTGAAATATCAAAACTAGCATAATATATTAGTTTGCACAAATATATTGCATTTTTTATTTTATTAAATCAGTTAAGTGGGTGATGAGCAGCTTATTTAAAAGTAAAGTTGAAAATGCATATAAGTCTATCATATGGGATTTTAACTTTTGACGAAAAGCTTTTGACCTTTGACTGTAGTTACACAAAATATTGTAAATTAACAGGGACTGTGACGAATGCGAGATGAGAGCCAGTCACACATCAGTAATGGGCGTGGAAGATGCATCAGCTGCTGTGATCATAGTGTACAAGCGATATTCGTCTGCGACACACAAAGTGAAAACTAAAATTCTTCAAAACAGGTTTGTTGATGTGCCCATTTGTATAAAATATGAAGATATTAAAACTTAGGTAGCTAGTGATAAAGATGAAATATTATGAGCATACTGGTATACATATCAAGTAACAAAGAACAGTGATACATGTTTAACCCTTTCACCCCTAAGTAACTGACATGGACTGGTCCAACTAAATTTCAGACCAATCAATTCATAAGAAAAGAGTATTCAGACCAGTTCATTTCTACAAAAGGGGGTGGGTTTTTTTCTTCAAATGAGAAAATTACTTACAAACAGTGCAGATACTGATCAGACGGCTCGTTACGAGCCGGCTGATCTGGATCTACACTGTTTGCAAACATTGCTGTAGAGGTCTGTAGGGTTGAAAGGGTTAATGAAAATACCAATTGGCATGCCCCTGCACTGAATGGTGTGTAGGGCTTAGAGTGTTCGACTTGTCCGTAAATCTGTACAAAACGTTCAATATAAATTACATTGTTTCTTAAGAAAATCAGGCAGGCTTTCGAAAGGGATATTCAACAATTGACCACGCACTTGTTCTTAATTCTCTTATTGGAATGTTAAAATCACAACAAAGTAAGTTGTTCTGTTGTTTTATAGATTTTAGTAAAGCTTTCGATTCTGTTTGGTGTAGTGGACTGTGGCAGAAATTACTTTGAAATAACGTAAAGGCAAGCTATTCCGAGTTATACATTCTATGTACCAAAATATCCGATAGTGTGTTACACTGAATGGAGAACAGTCAATTTTTTTCAGCAGCCATATTGGATTAAGACAAGGAGAAAAGTTATCACCTGTACCTTTCGCGCTATTTTTGAACGATATGGAAGATTATTTAGAGATACATTCATGCCAAGGAATAAAAGTACAGTTAAATTCACCAGATTTCACAGTATATTTAAAAATACTTCTCTTATTATACGCCGACGATACAGCAATTCTGGCCGATAATACAGTAGATTTTCCAAGAAATTTAGACTATTTTTATTCAAATTGTAAAAAATGGAAACTGAATGTAAATTTTACAAAGACAAAAATTGTGGTCTTCGGTGCAAGAAAAACAACTCGTTTCAATTTTAAACTGGGTGGGAACACATTAGAAATAACCGACGACTATAAATATTTAGGTATTTTCTTCTCAAAAACATGAACTTTCTATAAGGCAAGAAAACATGTTGTCGATCAGGCTCGTAAAGCTACATTTATTATATAAAAGAATACTAAAATTTAACTTACCTATCGACCTACAACTTCAAATGTTCGACCACACTATACAGCCTATACTATTATATGGCAGTGAATTGTGGGGGTACGAAAATACTGACATAATAGAAAAAATCCATACAGAATTGCTCAGAAACATTACATGTTTGAGAAAAAGCACACCTTTATACATGCTTTATACAGAATTAGGTAGATACCCGCTTGTGATAAATATAAAATATCGCATGATAAGTTACTGGATTTCGCTAAAAAATGGAAAACAATCTAAATTGAGCAACATTACTTATGAAACTTTAAAGACACAATTATCCCGATTCAAAATGGATATCATATATACAAAGCATTTTGCAAACAGTCGGTCGAAACGATCTTTGGCTTTGTTCTGAAATCGACAATCCAAAGCCAACGAAATTATGTCCTACTACTTATCACTTCTAAAATTTAGAACAGGCAATCACAGACTACCGATTGAGACTGTTCGCTGGAATAATACTGACATATCAGACAGAAAATGTATAATTTGCGAAATGAATACCCTTGGGGATGAATATCATTACCTTTTACAATGTCCATATTTTAGAACCGAAACAAACACTTACATTAACAAAAGATATTTTTTAAGACCAAATATCATAAAATTTAAAACATTAATGCAAAGTAAAACAAGGGTAGCAGTAATAAACCTCTGCCAATTTGTGAAAATAATAATAGATAAATTTAATAGGTAATAAAAGCATTGCATATACCGTGACTTGTTCCTCTCCGCACTGTAAATCAACAGACTATTAAACCATTCATACATTCGAGTTTGCATATACATGACATATATTTTAAAACTAATACACCTCACATATACACAATTTATTGGTAAACTGCCAACAGTGTGTACCCAGATTGAGTTGCATCTGCAAAAATTAGCCTGATCTGGATCTACACTAGTCGCAAAGTTAATTTCAACCCATATTTCTCATGGAATGCGTCTCATATATTCCAGTTCATGTATGCCATGCATGTACTAAACTCACCAATTTCATCTGTGTTTATAAACATATTTATTAAACAGTATATATATATATTACCACTGATATGTATTACAATATTATAGAATATGTACATGTAGCATTTGTACCAGAGACATCTGATTGCGCTATGTTTCAAGATGTTACCATAACTAAACCAAAGTCAAATGACCCATACGTCTGCTTTCCTGTGAGTGTGTTCTGCATTATTCTACTACATCGTGAATGGGCGATCTCAGGCGGCAAACATAAGGACGAAGGAATGTCGTTGTGCTTGCAACCTGTGATCGTCAATCCACACAGTATGTTGATTTTTTTACGATCGATGAACAGCAGTGTTTAAATATTGGCACATACAATGTACGTATTCATCATGAACGCATAATAACATAGTTACTAAACGAAAATATGTCGATAATCTAGTAAAAATAGTTCAAACTATATATATATATATATATATATATATATATATAAAAACTATATTATTATTGTAGCAAATTTATATAACCTCACGTGATTTCGATTTTCGAACATCAACGTGAGGGTTTCATGTATGGCTTCAGTCATGATATAATAATAATAACCACCCATAGCCTTGTTCTCCAAACTGATGGAGATCGGGCACAGATGGGCCAGGTGAGCAATTCATTGGTGTATACCTCCACACATACATATATCTGCGTAATAAATACCACTTAAATTTGTTATCCAATACTCCAGGGACGCTGGCGCATGTGTCATTTTCGTGCGTGCGAGACTATAACATAATAGTGGCATAGAACGTTGTTGTGAACTAATATATCATCATGCATATGCTGTCTCCTATGCCACCTGCGTGTGGCCCGAGATTGTTTTCTTACCAAATAAAGTTCTGTTCTGTTCTGTACACATTGTCTATACTAAGGACAACAGTTTACCGACTTGCAGGTGCATCATATTTGGAGCCACTCCATACAGATTGTCTGCAATACAGGTACTCTTTATTATCACCTCACTGGTAGGCAGGAGAGGATATAGCGATGGTCCATGTACATTTGTTAGTCAGTCAGTCATGATCAGTATGTTACAGTATCTGTATAACTTTGAAATGCGCGTGAAATTGTTTGCAAAAATGTTTGGAAACTTAATGTTAGGTGTTATAACTCGAGCCTCGTTGAGGAGCATCCGTCGGTGCATAACCCCAGAGTCAAGATTGCCAATAGTCAAGGTTGCTGTTCTCAAACAGCTATTGTTCGCTTTATAGTTTGTGTTGTTGATTACACGGTATTACTACAAATGAAATAGATCATGACATTGGGCCAATTATATTGTTGATTAACCAACTGCTGCAGGAAGTTAAATTATTGTATCCCCCGGACGAAAGTCGGGGGATACTATGGATACTATAGACGTTGTCACGCGTCCGCCGCGTCCTCCGCTCCAGACACTTTCGTGTTCGGAGCATAACTCCAATACCGTATGGAATATATCAATGAAACTTCACACATGCGTAGATAACGACTCAAAGGTGTGTTGCGCTCAAGAACCACGACCCTCGCCCCACCGATTTTGGAGTTATGCCACTTTGTTTATTTTCACTATAATTACCTATTATGCCCCTTCGTTCGTTTTCCTCACTTTTTTGTCGGTCCTATAAGTCCAATACAGTATGAAATATTTTAATGGAAGTTCGCCCATGCATAGATAATGACTCATAGCTGTGTGACGCACATCAACGAATACCCTCGCACAACCAATTTAATACAGAGTTATGCACATTTGTTCATTTTTCCTCATATACGTATGGAATATTACCACCCTACTTGCCACCCGACACTGATTGCTACGTCACACTGTCTGCCACCCCACACTGTTTGCGACTCACCACTGTTTGCCACCCACCAGACTGTCACCACCACCTGCTTGCCACCTCACACTGTTTACTACACCCACACGGCCCTGCAGCGGGAGGGGGATACATTGCGGTCGCCCGACTGTCGTTCTAGTTTTCAAAGAAATGTAGGAAAATGTGACCGACTGATCTTTCAGACAGATTTTCTGGCCTTTTCCTATGTCATTTGGAAGCAGGATTTCCAGACATATCATTCTGTCATTCTTCGTCAATGTTACAAGAGCACATTTTGCATGTAGCTGCCACTATCGATATGGTTTTACATACCCGTTCTGGGTGAGGCATGTTCTTCATCCATGTACATTCTCCGTTTGTTGTGCAGCTTTATTCACTGTTGGTATACATGATAATTAATGCCAGCTACAATTTTCAGTGTCATTCTGGAACATCATTGAAATCGGGACACTGTAGGTTTGCATGCAAAAGTTGGTTTCTTGTACATTGTTACACTGTTTTAATTTTGCAGGTAAATCCTGTCGAAAACTGAAGTTTCATGACTTGTATTCATCAGTCACCTCATAATCATTTAAGTCATTTAATAGCCAAGCGACATAAAACTAAATGTCATCTCAATCATTCCTCATTATTCACCAATGTATGCTTTGTTTTGAGAAACTGAACTCGGATGTACATTATTTTACACCATACATGATGAATCATATACATTTGACTGATATCCATGACTACACTTCAATCAAAACTGTGACTTTGTTGTCGCAGTCTGTGACACAGATGAACGAACAGAATAAAACCCTGTTCGCGATGTATTTGTCTGGTAGTTGTTTTCTTCGGTGATTTGCAAGGATCGCATGACTTTGTCTTGTTAGTTTCCAACCACAGGTAACAGACGCGTACCTATGTTATTAAAATGCAAAATAACAAAATGAACATTGAAAAGAAATGTCAGAAGAGTACATACATATAGGAAGAAGGTTACCTACTAAAATTTGAGTCATGTTCTTTGATGCTTCACAAAACGCAATGGATCAGTACTCTTTTAGACCAGACCCACTGCATAATATCCGCAAATGGACCAGCTTTCAGAAAAAACTTTACTTCAAAGCTGAACTCCAAGTCGTTCAGGAATTATGACAGAAACATCACTGAAAACGAAGGTTCATTTTCTAGGTCAGACAAAAGTTGTCCACAGATTTTACAACGATCATATGCATATGGTGCTTACTCACGTTTCCAACCCATTTCTGAATACCAAAGCACATTAGCGGGATATCATAAAGAGATATCCGTGAAAAACAGAGTAGGTATTCAACTAGTAGTCATGTGACCAAGACGTGACGTCAAATTTACCATAATGATACAATGCGCCATTAAAACAAAGCCTATCTGAAACTAAACACTGTCAACAAAGGTTAATTTTGAACAAGATTGCTGAAGAAGAATGATATTTTTGTTTGTGTACGGCGCAGTTAAAAAGGTCTAAACTGCAGGAGTTCATTAAATAGAGTTTATGCACAACATTGAAAAATGAATTTCATCCCAAAAAATGCGATAGAAGTGCCTGGTTTATTTGATTGATCATTATCTGTATCACAATTGTAAAAAATTGTGGACAACTTTTGTCTGACCTAGAAAATGTACTTTCATTTTCGGTGTTTTTATGCCCCCTCAAATTTATTTGTGGGGCATTATGTTTTACCCTTGTCCATCCGTCCGTCTGTCTGTTTACAAACCTTAACATTTTGCGATAACTTGGCTATTTTTCATCCGATCTTCACGATACTTCACAGATACATTTATATCGACAAAGCGGTGAAGAGGGGGCATCCGTGTTCATTTCACGACTTGGAATTCAGCCTTAAAGTTATTCTGAGAGCTAGTCCATTTGCGGACAATATGCAGTGGCCTTGTTCTAAAAAAAATACGGATCCATTGCATTTTGCCAAAGAACATGACTGTCAAACTTCAGTAGGTCACCTTCTTCCTACATGTATGTACATGTATATATACTCTTATGACTGTATTCAGAAGCATTACATGTACTTACCATACTCCCTAGTAACTTACATCAGTACTCCCGAAGAACCGCTGAAGGGTGATTAACGGGACTGGTCTGAGCAGTCAAGAAAGGGAACTTTAGTAATCCCGTCGTATAATTGCTACCGTTATATTATTATATATTGTTATACCAGCTTACGAAGGTAAGTATAAGGCTTGTTTCTGAATGCAGCCATTAGAATTAAGAATTTTTTTCAATGTCATTTTTGCATTTTAATTACACGGCTACGCGTCTCTTACCTGTGTTTCCAACTACACCGATACCATTTTGTGAATAATTTGATAAATCCTGAATATATTAAAATTGGAATAAAACGTGGAACCATGTATTTGAAAGTTAATCCTATAATTTTATTGAAATTGGTCATACATTTCACGAAATATGGCAATTTGCATCCAACAACCATGAAATCAAAAGTTGCAAAATTACGGTAAAAATTCCCAGTACCGAACACCACCATAATTTTCGATAATGGCTGGAAAATGATTGATCATTGTTACTTTTTACTATGATTTTATACATAGATATTCTTTTTGTTTACACAATCATACAGTTTGTGCTCATCACTTGTTGAACTTGTTTAAATGCAAGCAAACCAGTGTGTACACACTGAATTGCACACAAGATGCCATGCAACACATTTTATTTGCGACTTTTGTTTTGTGGTTGGTGTTATTGAGATGTCCATACCATATGAACGGAAAGGCATACTGCTATTTATGTTATTCACAAAATTGTATAGGTATTATGAGTTAGAAGTTTTGATAAATGTATTTTTTATGCTTTTCTAACACTGCTAGTGCACTACTGAAATTAATAAAGGGAGCAAAGGTCACCTCCACCTATGGCTGTAGATTTCTTTCTTTGTTCAAAACTGAAATACATATTCGATACAAATACATTTGATAAACGCATAACCGTAATCAATAAAAAATATATCCATTTGATATTCGCATAATTGTACTCGATCTTCAAATAAATATGTTACTCATTTTTGTCACGCCCGCTTGAAAAGCGGAAAGCGCGATATAGTCGGCGCTTTAGCGTACGTCTGTCAGTCAGTGTGTCCGTCCGGTTATGAAGTTTGTAACAGTTTCTCAAATTGGTCATAACTGCAACATCTCTTCAATCCATCTGAAACTTTACACATGCCTTTTACACATATTGAAGATGTGTACCTACTCTTTTCATGCCGAAATTTTTATTTTTCACAAAAATACGCCAACTTTCGACTTAGCCCGTTCAGCTGGTTAAGAAGTTTATAACAGTTTCTCAAATTGGTCTTAACTGCGACACCTCTTCAGCAATCGATCTGAAACTTTACACATGCCTTTTACACATATTAAAGATGTGTACCTACTCTTTTCATGCCAACATTTTCATTTTTGTCGCACCCGCTTAAAAAGCGCGATATAGTCGGCGCCTTTGCGTACGTCCGTATGTATGTACGTCCGTTATGAATTTGCGTTAATGTGTTTGCATATGTTATATCTCTGCAAACGCATTAAGGATTGACTTGAAACTTCATATGCTTCTTTATCATCATCCATATTTTCATTCTGCGTCCCACCCGTGCTGCCCAAGGTCAAGGTCAAATGACTAGTAAATGGGCATCGGTCAACAGTAAGAAATGCGACTAGTGGAGTTCCTCAGGGGAGTGTGCTCGGACCTATACTTTTCCTGATTTTTATCAATGACTTACCAGATGCAATGACATGTGTATTAAAGGTGATATGTAGACTATTTTTTATGCCCCACCACGGTAGTGGAGGGGGCATCTTAAAATACCCTTGTCCGTCCCATCCGTCCCGTCCTGTCCGTCGCGAAAACTTAACAATTTTCGAAAACTTAACAATTTTTTTTTTCGACAATGCCTCGAGTGGGGCATCCCGT
>JBEVXT010000677.1:0-3660 GCA_040505955.1 Sedimenticola sp.
CAGGGCTACCTGCTCTGAGCCCTTCAACACTTTGGTAACTGAATATTTGATGCCCGGACCGGCACGTAGGTTGAGTCCTGGGGATGTCACCCGGAAGAGGTGATTGATCCGCGCTGTAGCCACCAAAACATTTTTCGAGTCTAAAGGCATAGTACGCACCAGACGCCTGGCCAGATCACTGGTTACGCTCTCCATCTTATCAGCGTTGACGATCTGATTGGCTCTGAACGCCCCAACCATTAGGTCGATAGGAGAGAGCGGCACAGCCCCCTCCTGACTGGCGGCTAGATGTGAGCCCTCCCAGATGATGAAGCCATCAGCAGCACGAACAAGCTGCATTTTCGCCCCCACCTTTAGTGCAGAGTAGATACCCATTCGCTGAACGCTGAACTCTGTGATGGTTCCTCTTAACTGCCAGCCACAGCCTACCTGTTTTGCCAGTGCGGAATCTGTTGCTTTTTCACCCAGCTTGGCAAGGGCCGTATCTACCTTGTGCTGGGAAATTAATTTGATTGGTGTGGAAGCTATGTGTGCCTGAAAGAGCTTTCTTACCAGCTTTCTTTTGTCCGCAGGATTCAGCTTGTGATCATAGGCGAGCTGAGAAGTTTCCCGCTCATCCCCTAACGAGAAGGGGGTAAACTCGATGACTTCCTGACTCTCATCGGATAAATTCAGTGGCATCACTGATACACAGGAGAGAGGGGTGTCGGTTAGATCTGGATTGATCCTGTAGTTCACAGCCTCCACCGCCTTCGGCAAGAAGTTTTCCTGGCCTGAGAAATCCTTATAAGTAGGCTGACTCATACAGCCGCTTAACAGCAAAGCAGCCATTCCAGATAGGCTCACAGTAATCAGTTTCATACTCGTATCCCGCTTTGGTTGTTCTAATAATAGGGAAGGAGTTCTGGACAATAGTTGAATCAAATCACATGTGCAGAAATATGTGGGTGTGAGTAGTGACAAACTGTGATAAGCCTCGCAACCTTGCGGATGCAGGTAGTACCGAAGGGCGGTATCACCCGGAAGATGAGATGACGCCGTCATTGTCTCTGTTTGAGAAGTAATTACAGACCCAAAGACCGCTGGAATGTAATTATTCTGCCATGCGGCGGGGTGACCAGACATCCCTACAGTGGTGCATCCCTCCAGTTTTCCATCGGCTCAGATTGGCTCTTCGTGGTAACTGAGTATTGAGGATAAACACCGCCTATCACTCAAGTGGTTAAGTGATGGCTGTCCTGATGATTCTCAGCTTCTTCTTGTGGCGCTGGGCGATGTAGTAAGGGCAACCAAGAATATTGCCGAATTCTCTAGAGAAGTTGGTGTATCTCGTGAGACACTTTACAAAGCCCTCTCGAAAAATGGTAATCCTAGATACTCAAGCCTAACAGGAATACTGCATTCACTTGGTCTGGGGCTTTCTGCGCGCCCCTTGCATCAGTAATGGAACTGGCAGGAATAGTGAAGAGGCTCATCAGTAAAAAGAAAGGACAAGACACCCATCGCTCAAGAGGTTAAGTGATGGGAGTCCGGGTGTTTGCGTAATGTGCAATGGGCGACCCCCTTCTCCATGGGGAACCTCTACAAGACCCGTGGTGATATCGATCAGGCCGAAGCGATGTACCGCAAGAGTCTCTCGTTATTCGAGTCGTTAGGTGCAAAGGGCAAGATTGAACTCATTAGTGGATGGATTAAAGAGCTGACGAAAGAATCACAGGAAAAGAAGAGATTGAGAAATATCTTGAAAGATGTTTATGGTGAATTTTAAAGAAGGCATATTGAGATCGTGAACTCACAGCACAGTAAAACAAAGACCAGTTACTACCGGCGCCTTTATATAGCGTATCTTATTGATTCAGGTGTGAACACGGTACCCTTAATTATGCAGCATATCGGAATGCCCAGGCGCACAGCACAAGACACCATAAAAGCTCTTGCTGAGATGGACATTGTTTGCAAATTTGAGGGAGCGACTAAGGATGGGTGTTATGTGATAACTGATTGGTCTGCGATCAAGAAGGAATGGATTAAAAGTAATTTGCAGCACGTTTTGTATGTGCTAGAGTATTAACTATAAATCTAAAGGTAAGCGAAGGGAAAAGGTATGAGTAACACCCTAACAAAGCATGACCGCCTTTCTTTAGCTCTGCACCAAGCTGTGAAGGAGGCACTTGCTAATAATCCGGAACAAGTCATAAACAAGGGGCAGAAAAACCTTGAGCGGTGGGCTGAGAAATTTGGTTATCTCCCTGGATGGCTAATCGAGTGGCAATCGATATTGACCGACGGTGTTTCGGCAATCAACCGTGTATTGGATAGCACTGATGAGCATTCAACGCTACTGAGATCATCAAGCCCGTTTGCTGGCGTTCTTAGTAATAAGGAAAGAATGAGGATTATTCATGAACAGGAAAGACAAGACACCCATCGCTCAAGAGGTTAAGTGATGGGTGTCCAGGTGTTTCCTCGCTAGTGTTTTGGCTATAAAGGCGTCAATATGATACTTGACCCCTTTTCTTAAGCCAAGCCACCTGTTTTTCTAGCCGACACTCCAGGTGAGTGTCTTGCCAGGAGTGGCTGGAAAAAAGATAATTCGTTATATAAGCATTCTGCCAATCCGCCGGGCTCGTCCAACAAAACGGACAAGTCGCGGCTCGCAAGCTCGCACGACTTGTCTTTATTCGTTAGGCTTTTTAAGCAGTTAACCTTAGTTTAAATTTATTTCTTTTCTGCCTAAAGATTCAGCAATGAATGAGGATACCAATGCATTCATGCTAACCCCTTCCTGCTTTGCCCTTGAAATAAGGCGGCTATGTAAACTTTTAGGAATTCGAGTCATAAACTTTCCACTGGATGAATCACCAGGACTAGGAATTGCCCTATCTGCATCTCTGCAAGCCTTAATCCAGCACTCCAATGCATCTTTTCCATTTTCAATAGCTTCTTCCTGTGTTTCTCCATCAGACATACACCCGGGAAGGTCAGGAAACGTTATAAGCCAACCACCTCCATCTTCTACTGGTAATGGTTTCATTTCAAAAGGGTATTTAGTATCAATCATAATCATGCTCCAATATCATCAATGAGAGCAAGAAATTGGTAGATATAAATTGACTTGATAGGGCGCTTAGATGGAATAGTTACTACGATATCGGAATCTTCATGCATAAATACAGCATGACTACCTCCCGATTTTCTTACTTGAATATCAAGTCTTTTTGCGATTGCTCCCAAGGAAGCTAATCTCCAATCCCTCGGATTATCACGCATCTTTTGTATCATTTTTTCACTCTTGCTCATCTTTTAATGATACTGCACGCAGTATCATTCGGCAAGATTTATTTTTGAGCCTAACGCCAAGTTAACCGGCGCGCGTTAGCGCGTCCGAGCGAGGTACGAGCGTTGTTGAACTTTTTGTGTGTGCCCGGAATGGGTATGATTTTATAGCACTTAGTTTTTACATCCATTTCAATCAATGCCCCTCCCAGTCACTCTTTTGGTATGTACCCCATTGCTCTGATTTCAGTCATTCAGCATTTCATCACCTGATCCTCTTCATTTGCTCACTGTTGCCACATAGCTGAGGTAAAAAATGCCTGATTTTATCTGTTCATGTGGTGGGTGGGTGTTGAGTTGTTTTGATGGGTGTCCTTGTATTTT
>JBEVXT010000678.1:0-3747 GCA_040505955.1 Sedimenticola sp.
AAAGGTGGGAGATCAGAAATTAACAAATTACAGAATGGTTCGTAGACATGATCGCAGCTAACAAGGCACTCCAACCGACCCAAAAACCGCTACGCGCTTTTCGGTCGGTTGAGCTTAGTCGTTATGTTTGAAAAACAATGAAGATGTTAACTAGGGATAGTGATCACCAGTACCTACTAGATCTTAACTATAGGCTAGAAGAAAATGGCATACCTTCTGTAATCCAAGGCGAGAATACAGCAAGAATGATAATCCCGCTTTTCCTTCTGCAGCCAACTTTATGGGTTTGTGTAGATGAGCAATTTGAAGATGCTGTACAACTCATGGAAAATTCAAGCCATGTTGTTAAATCAAAAATTGATATGGAAGCACTATATAGCGCACAGCCAACTGAGGCACAAAAAACTAATGAACTCAATGCTGCACTTTTACATCTCTTGTTTTATATGGGAGCAATAATGTTAGGCATGTTCGCTTTCATTAAGGCATTGGAGTGGCTATAAACATAACAATGCAATTACACTCGGACGTCAAAAAGCCTCGTTCGTTCCTCACTATGCTTTTTGCCTCCGGTGAATTGCGGCGTTAGGCAAAAAATAGGACAATATCGTACATGGAAAAAAAACTAATGGTCGTACTTGGGAACGGGTTCACGATCGACCTCGTAAATCATTTAAGTGGTGACCCAAGTTTTGAGCATGATATAGATGTCAGAAACCTTTTTAGGGATGGAGCTTCTGTACCATGGCCATCAACAAAAGAACCTGGTTTCTTATCGTTTAAGCACTGCCCAAATCTCTGGAATCTTGGTGCTAGGCCAAATATGACAGCCGAAGAAGCGATGAATTTAATTGAAGACATTATTACATGTGTCAACGTCTATGCATCGAACCCCAACAAAAGCCGGAGTAGCAGTAGCGGAAGGCCGAACGAAATATATATTCATGCCTACAAGGAGCTAAGTTCCTATTTAAAGCGATTATTCGTCTATTATGATGAAAATATTGATGTTCTTCCAGACTCTATTCTAGAGTGGTCATGGACTCAATATCTTAAAAATATCAATAGCAGCGGCCAATACAAAGAGGTTCACATCGTCACCTACAACTATGATGTGTGGCTAGAAAGGTTGTTAATGAAAGCGGGGGTAGAGTTTGATGTTGCTGGATTTGAGGATACGGAAAAAAAGGTAAAAATATATAAACCTCATGGCTCTATCAGTTTTAAACACAAAACCCTAATTGATCGTTCGGCATATGGAATCAAATACGATCGAGAATTGCTCGATGGTGCCTTAGAGGACTTCGAAGTTGGGTACTCTGCTTTGGGCGAGAATTATCTAGTCAATGCAATGATTCCGCCCGCAGGTGAGGCCGGTAGGCTTAACCACTCCTGGGCAGGTGAGCTGCAGTCAAAAATTCGCAACCTCACAAATAGCCTTGACGAAAATGATGACTGTCTAATTTGCGGATTGTCATATTGGCATGTTGACAGAAGAGAATTAGATGAAATATTAGTAAGTTGTCATCCCGGCATGAACATAAAACTTATAAATCCTTACCCGTCGCCCTCTCTTACAGCAGTAATTACTAGCATTTTTGACAACTTTGTTTTGTATCCTAACTCAAATATCCTTTGTGGATTAATGAAATGAAAAAAATACTTGAACGTGACTCCAATACTATATCCATTGCAACTTTCTGGGAAAATTACCAGCTAGATAAGTATGATTTTGATCCTGAATACCAGCGTCTATCGGTATGGTCAGAGGAGAAACAATCGTTTTTGATAGACAGTATATTAAAAAATTTCCCGATACCTCCTATATTCCTTCATCAAAAAATTGATGATTCCACAGGAAAAATAACTTTTGATGTCATTGATGGAAAACAGCGGCTTACAGCAATTGTTTCATTTATAGAAAATATAATCCCCGTTTCTAGTGAGCTAGATGGCGGCGTATTAGATGATAAAGACCTGGCTGGGGCGTACTTTGAGGACCTAGAAAAAGAGAATCTCTCTGGGTACAAGTCTCATTTCTGGAGATATCAGATTCCTGTCGAGTATGTTGATACAACCCATGTCGAGGTTATTGATAATGTCTTCGACAGATTAAATAGAAATGGAGAGCCATTAAATGGACAGGAGCTTAGGAACTCCAGGTACAATAAAACTGCTCTAATGCAAACCGTAAATAGGCTTTCTGAATCGAATTATTGGAGCAATAATTTGCAGCATCTTGATCTATCCAGAATGGAGGATAAAGAATTTATTTCTGAGCTTCTGTTTTCGATAGAAACTGGCGGTTCCATTGATTCTAGGCCTGCAATTATTGATAATCTTTACGAGAAATACTCTACTGATGAAGGCGTAGATTGGAATGCTGAGGAGAATCGTTTTCTAGCGATAACAACTTATATGGAAAGCCTTAATATTAATTATGAGGCATATAGAATTAAAGGTGTAAGTCACTTATATGGAATATGGTGCCTGTCTATGTTCTGTTCAGAGCAAGAAATTGACCCGGATGAGGTGTCGGGAAAATTATTATTATTCTATACAGGTTTGCGAGACAAGCTGGAGGAGGAAAATACTCAGATGTATATAAAAACAATGTCATCTGCTACTAAGTCCAAACTTCAAAGAACCAGACGACTACAGGCATTGCTTCAGTATTGTGGGTATGCCTAACAAAGCCAGCCAGAGGGACTTCCGCACTGCGTGCTCCAGCCCCTGCTGGTGGCGTTAGCTGCAAAATCGGATATCCGAGATAATCGCCGGCGATAAATATGAAAAATTTAAGAACAGAAGCTATATATAGAATAAAGATAGCGGTAGTAAATGAATTTCGTTATTACTATGGTGAGCATGGCACTGGTGGAATGCTAACTATGTTTTCAAATGATAACTCGCTTAAAATGGATACTTACGACTTGCAAGAATCAAGCTTAATAAGCATTGATCCTGCTTTTAGGCGATCATTAGAAGAAAATGAACTAAAAAGATTATTTCACGACTCATTAATTGAATTATATGAAGAAAATTTAATCGTGCTTGTAAATGAAAACATTGTTGTTATGACTCCCAAAGCAGAAAAGATTTTTTTTAAAAATGGGGTCATCTATTCCGAGTATGCTAGTAACGCAACAAAGAACAATTGCGGCCGCAGCTAACAAGGCGCTACAGCCGACGCGCCAAAGGCGCGCGCGGCTGAGCTTGATCGTTATGTTTAATGTAGGATCAGGAGAATGGTGGTAAGTGTGAAAGGCAGGGAAGTAACTTTTTTAATATGCATACTATTTTCATCTCAAATTACACTTGCCTGTGAAACTACTGATGAATTTAAAGAATTAAAGTGGGGGCAAACTAAAGATGCTCGTAAAGCTCATAGCGAATGCGAGGATTCTATTTCGAATGTGAATTATTGGTTTGCCTTTTCTCAGTGCATAGATAGAAAAAATACCGGTGAAGTTGAAAAGCATCTGGTCTGTGGCCGAGATGCAGCCCATAGCCCAGGAAAATATTTAGAGCTAAAAATAGACAAAAAGTTTTGCGAAGAATTCCGCCCTGGCAGTAGTTGGTTTAATAAGGTAGTGGAGGAAGAAGCGCTTCGTAGAGGTATTGTGAGATGCAAATAAACATAACAAAAGCAATTAACTCGGACATTTTTCCGCGGTGTTCATTTGTGCTAAAAGAGCCTAGCACAAGCCTCTCACAGCTACAAAATGTCGGTTATTGCTGGCGTTA
>JBEVXT010000679.1:0-2563 GCA_040505955.1 Sedimenticola sp.
GAGCAGAAATATGCCGATTATTCACTGCAAAAACATCGTCACCCGTCACGAGGGTAAATGTATTCTTGGCCCTCGATACTGCAACGTTAACCAAGAAAGGATTATCCACAAAGTCCAACCTACTCTGGCTATTTTGTTTCTTGTCCAACACGGTAGAAAATACAACCTCAGCACATTCTCTGCCCTGGAACTTATGCACTGTATCCTTGACAAAATCGGCTGGCAAATGGGCACAAGACAGCTTGACTTGGGCATTGTAAGGCGCGATAAACCCCCTACTATTCTCATTATCCCATTCGCTCTCTCCATCCCACTTAAGTGTCTCAAGCAGTGAATCTAACTCTCTCAGATTCGAGTTATTTCGTGTGTGATTTCCTTTAGCGGTGACGAGCAACTTCAACGGCTTCTCACCGGAGTCTTTCGTCATCGGAACAAGTTGGTTGCCGTAAAACTGCTGATTGCAAAACTGGATAATTCTGGGATGACATCGGTAATGTTCTTTCAGCAAAGTTACCGGAATTGAATTATTGAAAACACCAACACATGAATCAAGCAGACTGTATTTCTCACAATCGTAGAATTCAGAAGGTGAGGAGATACCCACTTTCACTGGAATGTGGGGAAGCTGTTTTCTGTCGCCGACGATGATCAGGTTTCTAGCACAGCCCAAAGGTAATATTCCAGGAACAATATCCTGTTGCGAAGCTTCGTCAATAATGACGTAGTCTAGAATTGTGCCTCCACCAATAGAGTTAACAATAGAATGTGTGCTGCTGCCGATAATCGGAAACCTCTTTAAAAATTTGTCAAAGTTCACGCGATAACTATTCGAATCAAACTCCTCCAATGATGGGATATGCTGATAAAGATAGTCTTTGAGATAAACCATCGACTCTTTGACTAGTTTCTCCAATAACACATTGAAGTTTCCGTTCTCTAGTATTTTCTGACTAGCAGCCAACTCTTCCTCTTTGTCTCGCAGTACCTTCTCGTAATATTGAAGTTGCAGAGCATAGATCACTGACTTACGATTTTCCCAATCACTGAAGAGCTTTGTGCGCAAGATTTTATAATTAAACAGTAATTCAATCCTGTCCTTAAGCCTAATACGTTGCTCAGAAAGATAAGCAAGATAAGCCATTAGATCTGAGATTTTTCCTGAAGACAGCTTGTACTTATCCAAAGAAACCGGATTCACCCCGTTTTCACGCTGCCACTGCAGTAGGTAGCGTTGCTCTATGGTCAATTCAGAAATTTCAGCCTGTAGCTGTGCCGCCATATTTTGGGCATGGAGACACTGCTTTAGCTTCTGAAAATTAGTTTGAATTTGATCTATAGTGGGGGCAAGCACGGGGGCTTTAGATGGAACCTCAGGCACCGCCTTGAAAAACTCACCTCGATTCTCCACTTTCCCCAGCCTGGCGACTAAATAGCTCAGTCCAGACTTGTCTAGTTTCTCATAAACGTTTTCAACCGCTGCATTGTTATTGGAAAGAATAGCGACACTCTTCCCTTGTAACACAATGTTGGCGATGATATTTAATATCGTTTGCGTCTTACCCGTACCAGGTGGGCCTTCGATCAGACTGATTTGAGAGGTGAAGGCTTGCTCAACTGCCTTCAACTGACTTTCATTGATGCCAAAAGGGTAAATGAGACTAGCTGTCCGCTCTCGAAACCGGTTCTGTCCAGTGCAGTAAGCATGCAGTGCGGTATCCTCGTGAGGAAGCACTTTTTTCAATTGACGCTGCACATTTTTGATAATGGGCTTATTCTGCGAGTCTGCCTGCCCCACCCGAGACTCGACCACACGAACAAAATAGCTGAATATTTTCTCATCCTTGATCGTCGTTGACGAACTGAGCTCAATTTTATCCACCTTCATAGGATAGGGTCTTTGACCACCGGGATACTCAACAACAGCCCACTTCCCACCACAAATTTTTACTCTGTCGACAGCATTGAAAGTTATTCCTCCATCCTTGGAAAGGAGCTGCCCTTGAATCACCTCGGTAGGTTCGATTTTGCAGTCGCTGAGAGGTTTTGTAAAACGTTTGCCTGAGGGAAAGTAGCAAGTCAGCATCAACTCTTCAGTTTCTTTCCCCCACCATATATCCCAACTACTAATTTGCTTGGTTTTGTCTTCACCATTTACCCAGATAGAAAGCATACGTCCCTTATGCACAGTTCATTAAGAATATGAAAAAGTAATTTGAAAATTCCCTTCCCCGGAGAGAAACCGGTCTATACAAAGGATAGGAATTTCAACCCACAGAGTCAATCAATTTACCAGTCACATGAAGGGGCATTCACGCCCTGACAAACAAAACTCTGGCGGTAGTAATGCTGTGAGCACACCGAATATGCCGGCAGATACCAAGAACATGGGGCTGGTCGCCTCAATACTCCGCTGACAGGGGTACGCAGCACATGCGGAGCCACACAAGCCCCATCCGACTCCCCGATATGCGTCAGGATTTGCCCGACAGGCTCCAGCTCAGTAACCGGCAACTGGGGATTCCAGGATAATCTGTGGCAGAATACCCTTTTAAACTGCCCACGG
>JBEVXT010000680.1:0-3350 GCA_040505955.1 Sedimenticola sp.
GGGCACACCTCACCGCAGGCACCGCATAGAGTGGAGGCGGTAGGCAGTTCTCCCAGCTGGTCGAGCCCCGCTTTTTGCGGTTCGAGTACCGATCCAATCGGTCCGGGGATAGTACTGCCGTAGGGGTGGCCGCCAATGCGGGTGTAGACCGGGCAGTGGTTCATACAGGCACCGCAGCGGATGCAGCGCAGGGTCGCTATCAGTTCCGGATCCCGGTAGATGCGTGAGCGACCGTTATCCAACAGTAGTAGATGCACCTCTTTTGGGCCGTCGCGTTCACCGGCTTTGCGCGGAGAGCTGATCATATTGAAGTAGGTGCTGATCGCCTGACCGCTGGCGCTGCGGGTAAGCAGTTGCAGCAGGGGAGGGATCTGTTCAAGTTTTCCGATCACCTTCTCAATGCCGGTTACCGCGATATGAACCGGTGGCATGGTGGTGCACATACGGCCGTTTCCCTCATTCTCCACCAGACAGAGGGTGCCGGTCTCAGCCACTGCAAAGTTGACGCCTGAGAGCCCCACGGGAGCCTCGTAGAACTTGCGTCGCAGAATCTGCCGGGCATTGTGTGTCAACTCCTCTATATCCTCGGTATAGGGGATGTCGGGGAATTTTTTGCGGAATAGCTGCGCCACCTCCTTTTTGTTTTTGTGGATCGCCGGGGCGATGATATGTGAGGGTTTCTCATCCTCCAGCTGAATAATGAATTCACCAAGATCAGACTCCAGGCACTCGATTCCCCGTTGTTTAAGAAAATGGTTCAGCTCCATCTCCTCCGACACCATCGATTTACCCTTGACTATCATCTTGGCATCATGACGCTGCATGATCTCCAGTACGATCTGATTGGCCTCTTCCACCGATTCAGCCCAGTGAACCTCAATGCCGTTCTTGCTGCAGTTGTCCTCCAGCTGTTGCAGCAGTTCAGGGAGGTTAATGAGGGATTCCGCTCGAATCTGCTCCCCTCGCCGACGCAGGCATGCAAGCTCGTCGGCGTCGGGAAAGGCCTGTTTTCGTTTATCGATCAATCCATCCATGGCGGAGCGGAAGTTGCTCCTTAAACGGGCGTTGGCCAGCGCACTATCAACCCGTTGATGGAAATCAGTCGTCGGCTGCATGAGTGCGCTCCCAGATGAAATCGGCGATATGCTTCCCTTCGGGGCCACTGTTGCGGTATGCCATGTGACCGCTGATGTTCATCAGGCAGCCGCAATCGCCGGTAACCAGCTGCTCGGCTCCGGCGGCGATAATATTGTCGGCCTTATCTTCAACCATGGCGGCGGAGATCACCGGGTGCTTGACGGCAAAAGTGCCGCCAAAGCCGCAGCACTCCTCTTTGTGGGACGGCTCCACCAGCTCTACATTGTCCAGCTGACGCAGCAGGGATTCATGATCACCGGCAACCCCCATCTCGCGGCGGGCGGAGCAGGAGGTGTGCAGCGCCACTTTGACCGGGGCGCCCAGATCCTGCAGCTCAATCTTCAGCACACGGGTGAGAAACTCGGTCAGCTCGTAGACTCTGGCGGCAAAATTGCAGGCAGTGTGCTCATCGGCCTCTCCCTTGAATAGCTCAGGGTAGTTGTGGTGCATCATGCTGGCACAGGAGCCAGAGGGGACGATGATCGGATAATCTTCTGCGAAACAGGCGAGCTGGCTACGGGCCACCGCCCGTGCCTCATTACGATAGCCTGAGTTATATGCCGGCTGACCGCAGCAGCTCTGATTACGGGGGTAGATCACCTCCAGCCCCTCGTGCAGCAGCAGCTGCATTCCTGCGAGCCCCGCCCGGGGGTAGAGTAGATCGACCAGACAGGTGCCGAAGAAGTAGACTTTGTCCGGCTTGTCGGAGTAGCGCCTCGGCTGAGTCATTGATTGTCCATGGGTGCTTGTACTTGTTGTACGGTGAAGGTTAACAGCCTGACCGGCATTAAGACAATGGTAGCCTAATCTTCGCGGGTAACGGTATCGATACCGTCCAGACGGATCTCCTGGAGCTTGCCGGCAGAGGTTTGCAGCTGCAGGTACTCCACTCTCTCCCGGCTATATACGTCACGTATCACCCCTGTCAGCTGCTTGTCTTTCTCCTTCAGCCGTAACAGGACGGTTCGCTGCTCTATCGCCAGCAGTTCGTACCGGCTGTGAAGTTCGCAGGAGACAGGATGGTAGTCACTCACGATTTTTAACCTCTGCTCTCTTGTTTAGAGCGCAACAATCGGGTGGCCCTATATCAACCACATGTTAATCTTATGCTACTGCAATGCAACGGGCCAGCGCTGTGCCATCAGATTATTACCGAATTCAACAGACCATACACTGGCTCACAGAGAACGTAGGTGAGCAGCCGGAGCTTGCCGATATTGCCGCTTTTCTTGGCCTCAGTCCCTATTATACCCAACGCCTGTTCAGTCGTTGGGCCGATGTCACTCCCAAGCAGTTTCTTCAATATCTTACGGTAGGCTATGCAAAACAGCTTCTCGATGAATCGATGAGTGTGCTCGATGTATCCCAGGAGGTGGGGCTGTCGGCCCCGGGCGTTTACACGACCAGATGATCAATATCGAAGCGCTTACACCCGGCGAGTACAAGCTGGGTGGTTGCGGATTGACCATTTGCTTCGGCTTTCATGATACCCCTTTTGGCGAGTGTCTGATCGCCTCCACAGCCAGAGGAGTATGCCATCTTGTTTTTGTCGAGCCAGGAGGTCGCAAGCTGGCTCTTGAAGGTTTGAAAACCCACTGGCTGAATGCCTGTTTTCAGGAGGACCTCCAGTTCACCTCGGTACTGGTGAAACAGGCCTTTTCGCTGGAGAAAGATCAACAGCGTGGTATCAGGTTGTTGGTGCGGGGAACCAATTTTCAGATCAGGGTATGGGAGGCGCTGCTCAACATTCCCCGAGGATACGCAGTGACCTACAAGCGTATCACTACATGGATTGGGATCCCCCAAGGCCTCATGCGCCGTCGGCAGCGTCATTGGTCGTAATCCAGTGGCCTACCTTATTCCCTGTCATCGTGTCATCCGTGGCAGCGGCATTGTTGGCGAGTACCACTGGGGCAGTGAACGTAAACAGGCCATCATCGCTTGGGATGTGGCCCACAGACAGAAAATATGACTCATCCAAATAATCCAGATAAATAAATCGTGTAACTATTTAGCAAGATACTCAGAGTCAAACGTAGCGAGTGTGCTGAATAGATCTGGTTGCCTGTGGCATCGTATTCTAAGACTGAGCCGGTACCGTCAGGCGAGATGCTGGTGGTGGCCTTACCATTGGCATCGAGCGCATCGTAGGCCTTGGTCAGCACCTGATCGTTCGCGTTGGGGTAACCAGGGCGGCAGAGTCAGTTGTGTCG
>JBEVXT010000681.1:0-15775 GCA_040505955.1 Sedimenticola sp.
TGGTAGCGGGGGCAGGATTTGAACCTACGACCTTCGGGTTATGAGCCCGACGAGCTGCCAGACTGCTCCACCCCGCAACTGACGAGGGCGCATAATACACAGCTCTTGTTTTCAGGACAAGTCTTTTAGCGGGAAATTCACCCTACAGTCTAACAAAGCCCATCCTCTCTCCCCAGAGAGAGGTCAGGTATCATGATTGAAGAGATTGCAGCCTCCTTTAGGAGGCAAATGCTGCAGCGCAGACCGACAGAAGTCCTGCAGGAAAAAGTCCCAGCAGCAGCATCGACAGGCCGTTAAGCGAGAGCATCACGCGGGTATCGAGGCCTGCGCTGAGGGGTGACTCGTCTTCGGGCTTGTCAAAGTACATCAGCTTGATGATACGAAGATAGTAGAAAGCACCGATAATGGAGAAGAAAACCCCCACCAGTGCCAACCAGGTGAGTCCGCTGCTGACAAGTGCTTCGAGTACGACCAGTTTGGCAAAGAAGCCGACAGTGGGTGGTACACCCGCCATTGAGAACATCACCAGCAGCATCATGCCGGCGAACCAGGGGCTGCGTTCGTTGAGACCCTTGTAGTCGGTCAGTCTGTCCGCCTCAAATCCCCTACGGCTCAACAGCATGACGATACCGAAGCCGCCCAGTGCCATCAGCGCGTAGATAATGCTGTAGAACATGGCGGCGGCGTAGCCGTTGGCGGTGCCAGCGAGGATACCGAGCAGGATAAAGCCGACATGAGAGATGGTGGAGTAGGCGAGCATTCGCTTGATATTGCCCTGGGCGATGGCAAAGACGTTACCCACACCCATGGAGAGGATAGCGAGAATAATCAGCATTCCCTGCCAGTCGGCGTGGAGACTGCTGAGACCATCAACCAGCATCCGCATGGCGAGGGCGAATGCAGCAATTTTGGGAGCGCTGCCGATAAAGAGGGTTACCGCTGTGGGTGCACCATGATAAACATCCGGTACCCACATATGGAAGGGAACGGCACCCAGCTTGAAAGCGAGTCCGATGACCACGAAGACCAGGCCAAACACCAGCACCATGTTATTCACATCGGCGTCGCCAAGTCCCTGAGCCACCGCCTGGAATTGAATAGAGCCGGTCGCACCATAGATCATGGATATACCGTAAAGTAGCATGCCCGATGCCAACGCACCGAGAACAAAGTACTTCATCGCCGCCTCGGAGCCGGTGGGTGAGTCGCGATTGAAGGCGACCAGGGCGTAAAGCGAGAGCGCAAGCAGTTCCAGACCGAGGTAGACGGTGAGGAAACTGTTGGCTGAGACCATCACCATCATGCCGAGTACGGCAAATAGCCCAAGTACGTAATACTCACCCTTGAACATGTCACGGTCGATCAGGTAATCCTTGGCATAGAGGAAACCCACCGCAGTAATCAGATAGATGGCGATCTTCAGAACATCGCTCATAGCGTCGCGGACAACGCTGCCGTCAAAGATAATCTGCGTTCCGTCACCTGCCGTCAGCAGAGTGATGCCGACAGCCAGCAGCAGGCTCACCTGAGCCATTCCGTAGCTGACTATACGCTGCTCCTGCTTGAGGAAGAGATCAACCACCAGCACCACACAGGCCGCTGTCAGGATAAAGATCTCCGGCAGAACCGGTATCAGGTTGGACATGTCAAATTGCATTGATACTCACCAATTCTTTATAGGCCGGCTTATAGCTTGGAGACGGCGATATGTTTGAGCAGATTACTGATAGAGGCATCCATCACCTCCACCAGGGGAGCGGGCCAGAGGCCGAGGACCAGAACTGCCACAGCAAGTGAACCGAGAATAAAGAACTCGCGCCTGCTGATATCCTGAAGGTCGGCGACCGCTTCATTGGCAACCTCGCCAAAGAGCACCCGCTTGACCATCCATAAGGTGTAGGCGGCACCAATAATCAGCGTGGTGGCGGCAAGGAAGGCAAACCAGAAGTCAGCGCGGAAAGCGGCGAGAATCACCATGAACTCACCGACAAATCCTGAGGTCCCCGGCAGACCGGCGTTGGCCATGGCAAAGAAGACCATGAAGCCGGCAAACAGTGGCATGGTGTGAACAACACCGCCATAACTCGATATCTCGCGGCTGTGCATGCGGTCGTAGAGTACGCCGACACAGAGGAACATGGCGGCAGAGATAAAGCCGTGGGAGACCATCTGCACCATACCGCCTTCCATGCCGAGCATCGCACCGGATGTTGCATCCGAATTGTTAGCGATCATAAAGACGATAAAGAAGCCGAGGGTGACAAAACCCATATGGGCAATGGAGGAGTAGGCGATCAGCTTCTTCATGTCTGACTGAGCCAGGGCAACAAAACCGATGTAGACCACTGCAATCAACGACATGGTGATGATCACCCAGTCCAACTCACTGCTGGCATTGGGTGTGATTGGCAAACTGAAGCGGAGGAAGCCGTAACCACCGATCTTCAACATGATCGCAGCCAGAATCACAGATCCTCCGGTTGGCGCCTCAACGTGAGCGTCAGGCAACCAGGTGTGAACCGGCCACATCGGCACCTTGACGGCAAAGGCCATCAGGAAGGCGACGAAGATAAGGATCTGTTCGGTCAGGTCAAGTTTGAGATTGTGGAAAGCGAGGACATCCCAACTGCCTGCCTGAAAATACATATAAACCAGCGCAACCAGCATGAACACCGAACCGAAGAAGGTGTAGAGGAAGAACTTGATGGTGGCGTAGACCCTGTTTGGGCCACCCCAGACACCGATGATCAGGAACATCGGTATCAGCATCGCCTCCCAGTAGACGTAGAAGAGCATCGCATCCAGTGCCGAGAAGACACCCACCATAACGCCTTCCATGAAGAGAAAAGCAGCCAGATAGTGAGACGGCTTGTACTGAATCACCTCCCAACCGGCAATAATCACAAACACGGTGATAAAGGTGGTGAGTATGATCAGCGGCATGGAGATACCGTCAACACCGAGGTAGTACTCGATATTGAAGAGAGATATCCAGGGGGTACGCTCGACAAACTGCATATCTGCTGTGGAGATATCGAATCCTGAATAGAGAGGCAGACTCACCAGAAAGGTGAGTATCGCTACAATCAGGGCGGTCCAGCGGGTGGCGTTTGGCACCTTATCACCACTGGCAAGCACCAGTATGCCGCCGACAATCGGCAGCCAGATGGTCAAACTGAGAATAGGCCAGTCTGCAAACATATCGTAGCGTCCTACTTATTTAAGCATCACGAACCAGGTCAGCAGCATCAGCAGACCCAGTATCATGGCAATAGCGTAATGGAACAGATAACCGGTCTGGACATTACGAACCCAGTCCGCAAAGCGACCGACGGTGCGTGCCGACCCATTAATGATCAGGCCATCGATAATCCCTTTGTCGCCGACACTCCAGAACAGCTTTCCAATACCACGGCTGCCACCGGCGAAAACGAACTGATAGAGCTCATCAAAGAAGTATTTTCTCTCAAGAAGCAGATGAACAATTTCGAGTCGTTTTTTGATAGCGTCTGCGATGCCCGGGTTCTTCATGTAGATGAAGAAGGCGACAACAACACCGGCAAAGGCAAGATAGAGCGCAGGCCCCAAAAAGCCGTGGGCGATCATCGAATTTGGACCGTGCACCACCTCACCCAGTTGAGCCAGGGTATTGTGCTCCGGCAGTACAAACAGCGCCTCCTTGAACCAGTCACCAAAGAGCATGCCGTCCATGGTGAAGTAACCGATACCAACGGAAGGGATGGCCAACATCACCAAGGGTATCCAAACCACCTTGGGTGACTCCTTGAGGTGCGCTTTTGCGTGTTCATCCCGCGGCCCCTTACCATGGAACACCAGGAAGAACATACGGAAACTGTAGAGTGCGGTAACGAAAACACCGATCAGTACAGCGGCGTAGGCGTAGCCGGATCCTGCGATAGTAGAATGGTGCGCCGCCTCGATAATGGCATCTTTGGAGAAGAAGCCGGAGAAGCCGGGGAAACCAATCAGGGCCAGTGAGCCGACCAGCGAAGTCCAATAGGTCCAGGGCATGTACTTTCTGATACCGCCCATGTTGCGGATATCCTGATCGTGGTGCATACCGATGATGACCGAACCCGCCGCCAGGAACAGCAACGCCTTGAAGAAGGCGTGGGTCATCAGGTGGAAGATTCCTGCAGCGTAGGCGGAGACCCCAAGCGCCACCATCATGTAGCCAAGCTGGGAGAGCGTCGAGTAAGCGACCACCCGTTTGATATCGTTCTGAACAACACCGATCAGACCGGTGAAGAGTGCGGTGGTGGCGCCGATCACCAGTATAAAGGTGAGCGCCGTCTCCGAGAACTCGAAGAGCGGTGACATGCGGGCCACCATAAAGACACCGGCGGTGACCATGGTGGCGGCGTGGATCAGTGCTGAAATGGGGGTCGGGCCTTCCATTGAGTCGGGCAGCCACACATGCAGCGGCACCTGGGCCGATTTACCCATGGCACCGACAAACAGCAGGATGCAGATAACCGTCATCAGTGACCAACTGGTATCGCCCCAGATCTGTATCTGGGTGTTGGCGAAGTTTGGCGCCTGAGCAAACACCTCGGAATAGTCGAGGCTGTTGAAGTACATGGCAACAGCGGCGATACCGAGAATAAAACCGAAGTCACCGACACGGTTGACCAGAAACGCCTTAAGGTTGGCAAATACCGCAGTCGGGCGTACCGACCAGAAGCCGATTAGCAGGTAGGAGACCAGACCCACCGCCTCCCAACCGAAAAAGAGCTGCATGAAGTTGTTGGACATCACCAGCATCAGCATGGAGAAGGTAAAGAGCGAGATGTAGCTGAAGAAGCGCTGATAGCTGTTGTGGCCGGCAAGACTGTTTTTTGGCCAGTTCTCCTCATCATGAGCCATATAACCGATGGTATAGATGTGAACACAGAAGGAGACAAAGGTAACCACCACCAACATCACAGCGGTTAGCTGATCCACCAGGAAGCCGACCTCCATGCGCAGCCCGTCACTCACCATCCAGACATAGAGAGACTCGTTGTAGACCTGCAGGTCACCGGAGATAAAGCCGAAAAGCACATAGATGGAGAGCAGCGTTGACAAGCCGACACCAACACTGGCCACCCAGTGAGCGCCTGTGCGACCAATGCTTCTACCGAAGAAACCGGCAATGATTGCGCCAAACAGGGGCGCCAGCACGATAAGGAGATATATCTTTTCCATGCTTAACCCTTGAGCGTATCCAAATCTTCAACGTTGATGGTGCGGCGGTTACGGAACAGCACCACCAGGATGGCCAGGCCGATTGCGGCCTCAGCCGCAGCAACTGTCAGGATAAAGAAGACAAACACCTGACCTGCCAAATCACCGTAAAAATGTGAGAAGGCGATAAAATTCATGTTCACCGCCAGCAACATCAGTTCGACGCACATCAAAAGAATGATGACATTCTTGCGGTTAAGGAAGATCCCGGCGACGCTGAGCGAAAACAGCGCCGCACCGAGGATCAGAAAATCGGAAAGTGCGATCATAACGGCTTCATCACTCCTCTGCTTCCATCTTCACAAGATGTACGCGATCAGCGCGCTTCACCTTTACTTGCTCCGATGGATTCTGGTACTTGGTGTCAGGCCGTTTGCGCATAGTCAAACCGATAGCGGCAATAATAGCCACCAGGAGAATCACTGCTGCAATCTCAAACGGATACATATAGACGGTATAGAGGACGCTGCCCAACTCCTCCGTGTTGTTGTAACTTGCCGGCTGTGGCACCGGTGCAGGTACCTTATCCAGACCAAAATTGGCGGGGCCGACCACCAGGAACATCTCTACCGCCATGGCAACAGCCACCAGCCCGCCCACTGGAAGGTACTTGATAAAGCCGGCCCGCAGGGTTGCCGTATCGATATCCAGCATCATCACCACAAACAGGAACAACACCATCACCGCGCCGACATAGACCAGCACCAGCACAATGGCCAGGAACTCCGCCTCCGCCAGCATCCAGATACCGGCGCTGCTGGCAAAAGCCAACACCAGGAACAGTGCGGAATGAACCGGGTTTCGCCGGGTGATCACCATCGTCGCTGCAAACAGCAGGATGGCGGAAAAAAGATAAAAGACAAACAGTTGGAAAGTCATCTGGTCTTACAATCCTAAGTATTTTCGGATCAATACATTCATTAGCGATATTTCGCCTGTGCGGCGACATCGGCGGCTATCTGGCTCTCGTATTTATCACCGACGGCCAGCAGCTTCTCTTTGGTCATCAAACCGTCCTCACGGCTCGTGAAGTGGTACTCGTAGAGCCGGGTCTCAACAATTGCATCCACCGGACAGGACTCCTGGCAGTAGCCGCAGAAGATGCACTTGAAGAGATCGATGTCGTAGCGGGTGGTGCGCCGTGAACCATCTTCACGGGGCTCTGCCTCAATAGTAATCGCCGCAGCCGGGCAGGTCGCCTCGCACAATTTACAGGCGATGCAACGCTCTTCACCGTTTTCGTAACGACGCTGGGCGTGAAGCCCGCGGAATCTTGGTGAAACCGGTGCATTCTCTTCCGGGTACTGCACCGTAAACTTCTTACGGAACATGTAGCTCCCGGTAAGGCGAAGACCTTTAACCAGTTCCAGCAGGAACAGACTCTTGATGTAGTCACGCAACATATTCATCAGTTAAACCACCAAGGCAGTTGGTAAACCACCGCCACGCCAATCACCAGAATCCAGACGATGGTAATGGGGATAAACACCTTCCACCCCAAACGCATGATCTGATCGTAGCGGTAGCGCGGAAAGGTGGCGCGCAGCCAGAGGAAGAAGAAGCCCACCGCTGCGGTCTTGACAAACAGCCAGATGAAGCTCGGCACCCACTCAAACAGTGGACCCAATATCGGTATCCCGAGGAACGGTGACAACCAGCCGCCAAGGAAGAAGATCACCGTCAGCGCCGAGATCAGAATCATGTTGGCGTATTCGCCAAGGAAGAATACCGCGAAGGGCATTCCCGAGTACTCAACGTGGAAACCGGCAACAATCTCAGACTCACCCTCGGCAACATCAAAGGGAGCACGGTTGGTCTCGGCGACACCGGAGATAAAGTAGATAATAAACAGTGGCATCAACGGCAGCCAGAACCAGTCGAGGAATCCTGCACTACCCTTCTGAGCGTTGACGATCTCACCCAGATTGAGACTGCCGGCGGCCACCAATACACCCACCAGGGCAAAGCCCATGGCGATCTCGTACGAGACGATCTGTGCCGCCGAGCGCATGGCGCCAAGAAAGGCATACTTCGAGTTCGAGGCCCACCCGGAGATGATGACGCCGTAGACACCCACCGAGGTAAGGGCAATGATGTAGAGCAGTCCGGCATTGAGATCGGCCAGCACCAGCTCTTCGTTGAACGGGAATACCGCCCAAGCTGCCAGCGCGGGGCCCAAAGTGAGCAGTGGCGCTATCAGAAACAGAACTTTATTCCCTTTCTCCGGAAGAATAATCTCCTTGAACATCAGTTTCACTGCATCGGCAATGGGTTGCAGCCAGCCTTTGGGGCCAACCCGGTTGGGGCCGACACGCATCTGCATATAACCGATAAGTTTACGTTCTGCATAGGTGAAATAGGCGACACAGAGCATCAGCGGAGCCACGATCACAACGATCTTGATCATGATCTGCATGATGACCAGATTCTCGCCCAGCCACTCCCAGAGACTAATCAGTAAATCCATCGGTTTATGCCTTCTCCAGGGTTACTTCACCAAACTGACTACCCAGTGCTTCTGTACCCGCCAACGCTGCGGGAATCCGGACACAACCATCCGGTACGCTGGAATCGATAACAACCGGTAACTCTGCGCGACCCTCGTCCTGAACCACAATGGCGGACGTTGCCTCACTGAGTCCGGCCTTGGCCGCCTCGGAACTATTGAGGTAGAGAGCCGCGCTGATGGCATCAGTCGTCTTTTGCAACGAAGCGGCACGGCGCACCAGTGAATCCACTGCATAGAGTGGGACATCGCCAATACGCGTGAGTGAACCGGCGGAGTGTTTTCTCTCGCTAACACCACTTGCAGCGGCTGTGTTGTCGGGCTGCCGGTCACCTGCAGCCGCTTTCGCCTCTTCCAGCACATCGCTGGAGCTGTTCTGATCAAAACCTTCAAGATCAAGCTGGTTACCGAGTACCCGCAGAATTTTCCAGCCCGGGCGGGTATTCCCTTTCGGGTTGACTGCACCTGCGAAGGATTGCCACCTGCCCTCTGCATTGATATAGGTACCAGAGGTCTCGGCGAAAGCTGCCATTGGCAAAATAACATCTGCCGCAGTCTCAAGGCTTGCACTACGAAATGCGCTGAGTGCAAGGACAAATGCTGCATCATCAAATGCCTTTGATGCCTGGCTGGGATTGGCAAGATCATAGGCCGGTTCGACACCAAGCAGCAGATAACCCTTCCGGGGCTCATCCAGCATGGCCTGAGCATCTTTTCCAGAACCAGAGACCATCCCTATAAGGGCGGCACCGGTACTATTTGATGCTTCCGGCAGATATCCGAGCGTTGCTCCACTCGCCTCAGCAACCTTGGCGGCCAGATCACTGAGTATTGAGAAATCAGCATGGGCTGTGGCCATACTGCCCAGCAGGATGGTCACCTTACCGGCGGCCTTCAACTGCTCAGCCAATGCATTGTGCTCATCGCCAACTGTGGCGGAATCGATCACACCACCGCTGGCACCCAACGCTTTTGCCAGGGCAGCCAGTTGATCAACCATAGCGGCGGGAGTGCTGACCCGTTGCTCTGCGACGTAATTGAGATCGATCTCCAACGGGTTGATGTAGGTAACCTTGCAACCCTCCAGAACCGCCTTGCGCAGACGGTGCCCAAGCAGTGGCTGTTCCTTGCGAACATTGCCACCAATAACCAATGCTGCATCAAGCTGTTCAAGTGCTTCGATACTCTGACCCAACCAACGACAGGCGGGCTCTTGGCCGCGAAAATCACCCTGGCGCAGACGGTAATCGATACTCTCACTACCCAAGCCGTGCACCAGCTTCCGAGCCAGTTGCATCTCCTCTACGGTCGCGGTCGGTGAGATCAGAGCGCCTAATTCACTGCCACTCTGTTTGAGCCCCTTTGCAGCCGCTTCAAGGGCCTCTGTCCAGCCTGCTTCCCGCCAGGCGCCATCACGTTTGATCAGCGGTGTGGTCAGGCGATCATCACTATAAAGTCCTTCATAGCTAAAACGGTCACGATCAGAGATCCAGCACTCATTAACCGCTTCATTCTCTTTCGGAACAACGCGCATCACCTGGTTACGACGAATATGGAGATGCAGATTTGAGCCCACCGCATCATGGGGTGAAACCGTATCACGCTGAATCAACTCCCAGGCGCGCGCCTGGAAGCGATAGGGTTTGGAGGTGAGAGAACCGACCGGGCAAACGTCGATAATGTTGCCGGAGAGTTCAGAATCGACGCTCTTCTCAACATAGGTGCCGATGACCATGTGCTCACTGCGACCGACCGCACCCATCTCACGAACACCAGCGATCTCTGCACCAAAGCGGACACAGCGGGTACAGTGGATACAGCGGGTAAAGTTGGCATTAACCAGTGGGCCGATATCAGGCTTATCCACCGCACGTTTGCCTTCGGCAAAGCGGGAGACATCACTGCCGTACCCCATGGCAACATCCTGCAGCTCACACTCGCCGCCCTGATCACAGATAGGGCAATCCAGCGGATGGTTGATCAGAAGGAACTCCATGGTTCCCTTCTGTGCCGCCAGCGCCAGTGGAGATGAGGTAAAAACCTTCATTCCATCCGCTACCGGGGTGGCGCAAGCAGGCAGAGGCTTGGGCGCCCGCTCTACTTCCACCAGACACATGCGGCAGTTGGCAGAGACAGAGAGCTTCTTGTGGTAGCAGAAACGGGGGATATCAATACCCGCCGCATCTGCTGCATCAATCAGCATCTCGCCTGCGTTGGCCTGCAACTGCCGACCGTTAATTTCAATTGTTATCGTCTGGTCTTCAGACATCGATTTAGTTCTCTAACCAGTGCTCAATAATCGTGCTTCAATCGGTGGCATATCAGCCAACCATGCACTTCTTATGTTCTATGTGATACTCAAACTCATCTCTGTAATGCTTGAGCATGCCCTGTACCGGCATCGCCGCTGCATCACCCAGCGCACAGATAGTGCGCCCGGCAATCTTTGTAGTGATATCGTCGAGCAGCGCCAGATCTTCCGGCCTGCCCTGCCCGTTCTCAATACGACTCACCACCCGGTAGAGCCAGCCCGTACCTTCACGGCAAGGAGTACACTGGCCGCACGACTCTTCATGATAGAAGTAGGACATACGCTCCAGCACCTTCACCATGCAGTTACTGTCGTCGAGGACGATCACTGCACCGGAACCCAGCATGGAGCCAGCCTTCTGCAGAGAGTCGTAATCCATTCTCAGATCCATCATCTGCTCACCGGGAATAATCGGAGAGGATGAGCCGCCGGGGATTACCGCCTTAAGCTTGCTGCCCTCCTTCATTCCGCCCGCCATCTTCAGCAGCTCGGAGAAGGGAGTACCCATTGGAATCTCGAAGACCCCCGGGTTCTTGATATTGCCTGAGATGGAGAAGAGCTTGGCGCCGCCGCTGTTCTCGACACCAAGATCCTTGAACCACTGACCGCCCTTCTCCATGATCACAGGAATGGATGCGAGCGACTCAGTGTTGTTGATGATGGTGGGACAGCCGTAGAGACCGAAGTGTGCGGGGAAAGGAGGCTTGTAGCGGGGCTGCCCCTTTTTTCCCTCGATAGACTCAAGCAGAGCCGTCTCTTCGCCACAAACATAGGCGCCGCCGCCCAAGTGACTGTAAATCTCAAGATTGAAGCCGGAGCCAAGGATATTATCACCGAGGAAACCGGCGACACGCGCCTCTTCCAGAGCCGCCTCAAAGCGCTCGTAGGGCTCCCAGAACTCACCGCGAATATAGTTGTAGGCACGACTGGCGCCAATGGCATAACTGGCGATAATCATCCCCTCAACCAGCTGGTGGGGGTTGTAGCGCAGAACATCGCGATCTTTGAAAGTACCAGGCTCGCCCTCATCAGAGTTGCAGACCACATACTTCTGCCCCGGTGAGTTGCGGGAGATGAAACTCCACTTCAGGCCGGCGGGGAAACCGGCACCGCCTCGACCACGCAGGCCGGATGCCTTGACCTCATCGATGATCGCTTCAGGCGTTATGCCCTCCTTCATGATCTTGGTCAGCATCTGATAACCGCCACGGCTCTGATACTGCTCCAGCAGCCAGGGACGATCCAGATCCATATTTCTAAAACAGACTTCATTCGCCATGGCGCTTACTCCAGTCCGCTCAGAATCGTATCGACCAGCTCGGGGGTCAGATTCTCGTAGTATTTATTGCCGATCTGGAACATCGGTGCACCACCGCAGGCGCCCAGGCACTCCACCTCTTTCAGGCTGTATTTACCGTCTTCGGTGGCCTCGCCCATCTTGATGCCGAACTTCTTTTCCAGGTGGTCGAGGATCTTGTCCGAGCCGTTGATCATGCAGGATACATTGGTGCAGACACACACCTTATGCTTGCCTACCGCCTTGTGCTCGTACATGGAGTAGAAAGTACCCACCTCATATACTGCGATTGGCGGCATATCCAGGTAGGCGGCAACCTTGTCCATCAATTCCCGTGTAAGCGAACCGCCATTCTCATCCTGTACGATGCGCAACGCCGCCATCACGGCAGACTGCTGCCAACCCTTAGGATACTTGGCTATCCACTTGTCGATCTCCGCCTTCACTTCCGGGGAAAAGAGTGTCTCTTTCCCCTCGCTCGGTTTGACGGTACTCATTGGTACACTCTTGTAACCCATCAGCGGTCAATCTCCCCGAATACAACATCCATGGTACCGATTACGGCTACCACGTCAGCCAACATGTGGCCTTTCACCATATCATTCATCGCCGACAGGTGGACAAAGCCTGGAGCACGAATCTTAAGTCGGTAGGGTTTGTTGGCGCCATCGGAAATTACATAACAGCCGAACTCACCTTTTGGCGCCTCAACAGCAGCATAAGCTTCACCCGGCGGAGGGCAGTAGCCTTCAGTAAAGAGCTTGAAGTGATGAATCAGGCTCTCCATATCACCCTTCATAGCAGCACGTGCAGGAGGAGCTACCTTATGATCTTCAACAATCACCGGGCCAGGGTTGTTACGCAGCCACTCGGCACACTGCTTGATGATGCGATTGGACTGACGCATCTCTTCTATACGCACCAGATAGCGGTCGTAACAATCACCAGTAGCCCCCACCGGAATATCGAAATCGATCTTGTCGTAGGCGGCATAGGGCTGCTTCTTGCGCAGATCCCAAGCAATACCAGAACCGCGCAGCATGGGGCCGGTGAAGCCGAGCTGCAGCGCTTTTTCAGGGGGAATCACGGCGATATCCACCAGACGCTGCTTCCAGATACGGTTATCCGTCAGCAGTGTCTCGTACTCATCCACCAGACCGGGGAAGCGGTTGGTAAAATCTTCGATAAAATCTAGTAGCGAACCCTGGCGGGCCTCATTCTTACGATCGATATCGGCATCTGAGCGGAAGTTGTTTTTCTTGTACATGGGCATACGATCAGGAAGATCGCGATAGACACCGCCGACACGGTAGTAGGCGGCATGCATACGCGAACCTGAAACCGCCTCATAGCAATCGATCAGATCCTCACGTTCACGGAATGCGTAGAGAAAGACCGTCATTGCACCGACATCAAGTGCGTGGGTGCCGAGCCACATCAGGTGATTGAGAATGCGGGTAATCTCATCAAACATGGTGCGGATGTAAAGGGCCCTCTCGGGGACTTCAACACCCAGCAGTTTCTCAACCGCCATTACATAGGCGTGCTCACTGCACATCATGGAGACGTAATCGAGACGATCCAGATAGGGGATTGTCTGATTGTACGGTTTGCTCTCAGCCAGCTTTTCCGTACCGCGGTGAAGCAGGCCGATATGTGGATCAGCACGCTCGATCACCTCACCGTCCATCTCCAGCACCAGGCGCAGTACACCGTGGGCCGCTGGATGCTGGGGGCCGAAGTTGAGAGTGTAGTTACGAATTTCAGGCATCGGTGCTGTCCTGCTGTTCTGCGGCATCGGCCGGCGCATCACCCTGGGCGCGAATCACCCGCGGCACCAAAACACGTGGCTCGATAGTCACCGGTTGATAAATCACCCGTTTCAGCTTCTGGTCGTAGCGCATTTCAACATGCCCTTCCAGAGGAAAATCCTTGCGGAAAGGATGTCCGACAAAACCATAATCGGTAAGGATGCGGCGAAGATCAGGGTGCCCGCTAAAGAGAATGCCAAACATGTCGAAGGCCTCACGCTCAAACCAATTGGCGTTATCCCAAATGCCAACAGTAGAGTCGATCATCGGCTCGCAGTTATCGACAAACACCCGTAAACGCAGACGCTGATTGTTGCTGAGGGAGAGCAGATGATAGACAACAGCAAAGCGGTCAGCCTTGTCCGTATCGATATTCTGATTCTGCTCGACCCCCCTGCCAAAACCGCTGGAGGAGGCTTCCGTGGTGACCCACTCAGACTCACCGTAGGTGGAGTAATCGACACCACAGATATCGACCACAATCTCAAAATGAAACGCTTCATCATCACGCAGCTCAGCGGCCAACTCAATGAGTTGTTCTCTGGGCACCACCATGGTCACTTCATTAAGAGAGAGGCTAACTTCACACCCTCGCCCCTGGTAACGCTTTTCAAGGGTGGCTGCTAAACTCTCCGTCCGTTCCCTTATAGTTGTCTTGTCACTCATGCCGACTCACTCACCCGCGCGATAGTACTGGTGCGCTTTATTTTTTCCTGCAACTGCAGAATGCCGTAAAGCAGTGCTTCGGCAGTGGGGGGGCAGCCGGGAACATAGATATCAACCGGGACAACACGATCACAACCGCGTACGACAGCGTAGGAATAGTGGTAATAACCAC
Organism: Sedimenticola sp.; assembly: GCA_040505955.1. Taxonomy (GTDB): domain Bacteria; phylum Pseudomonadota; class Gammaproteobacteria; order Chromatiales; family Chromatiaceae; genus Vondammii. The sequence continues at coordinate 14,011 of JBEVXT010000681.1, forward strand.
CGCCGTTGGCACAGGTACCCATGGAGATGACCCAGCGCGGCTCGGCCATCTGGTCATAAACCTTGCGCAGGGCAGGACCCATTTTATTGGTCAGGGTGCCAGCAACAATCATTACATCTGACTGCCTGGGGCTGGGGCGAAAAATGATGCCGAAACGATCTATATCATAGCGAGCGGCGGCGGCGTGCATCATTTCGATGGCGCAGCAAGCAAGGCCAAAGCTCATCGGCCAGAGCGATCCGGTACGAGCCCAGTTGATGAGCTTATCGGCGGACGTGGTGATTACGCCCTTTTCGAGAAGACCCTCTACTCCCATTCCAGCGCCCCTTTCTTCCACTCATAGATAAACCCAATAACAAGAATGCCGAGGAAGACGGTCATGGCGACCAAACCCACCAGACCGATCTTGCCGAGCACTATTGCCCAGGGAAAGAGAAATGCGATCTCAAGATCGAAAATAATAAAAAGGATAGCGACGAGATAGTAGCGTACATCAAACTTCATGCGGGCATCGCCAAACGCCTCGAAGCCACACTCATAGGGAGAGAGCTTTTCACTGTCCGGACGCCTTGTCCCAAGGACAAAACCCATTGCGATCATAACGACCCCAACTACCAGACCAACCACTATAAATACCAAGACAGGAAGGTAATTTTCCAACATGCGTTCTCGACTCCCCCACTGGGCTGTTATTGTATATAAAATGCCCATGATCATTGAGATAACGAGCCAAGAGTTTATTCGAGATACCGCGAAATGTCAACCCAAATAAAATTAGAATGTCCTTATAAATCAATAAGTTGCATATATCGGGCAATAAAAAACCGGAGCAGGCCGATTGTTTGACCCACTCCGGTTTTGCATATGGTGCCGACGGCCGGATTTGAACCGGCACGGCTTACGCCACTACCCCCTCAAGATAGCGTGTCTACCAATTCCACCACGTCGGCTGAACAGGGGCACATAATGCCCCAATCCAAAAACTTATTCAGCAACTTTCGGAGCTTCCTCCCCACTGGTTGCTGTTGCTTCCGGTGCCACAATAGTCGGCACCTCTGATTGAACAGTAGCCCCTTGATCCGGCACCGGTGGAGGCGGAACCTCGATCTTGTTGGCCGACGCCTCAATTGCTGTTGCCTCTCCCTCCATCAAGCCGGGACGTTGAGTCCCCTGCATGGCGTACCAGGCCAGAGCCAGGCTGGTGAGAAAAAATAGGGTAGCAAGAATTGCCGTCGCTCTGCTGAGGAAATTGGCTGCACCCTGGGCACCAAATACACTACCGGAAGCACCGGCACCAAAAGCGGCTCCCGCATCAGCCCCCTTGCCGTGCTGCATCAGCACCATGCCAATCAGGCCAAGGGCAAGAAAGAGATGAAATACGACCAGTATTGTTTGCATCTAGGTTCCGAAAAATTAGAGTAATTAGGCTTCAGTTCGCCGCACTGCAGATCGCCAGAAAATCCCCGGCGTTGAGGGCGGCGCCACCGATCAGCCCGCCATCAATATCCGGCTTGGCGATCAGCTCTTGTGCATTGCCCGGTTTCATACTGCCACCGTAAAGGATACGCAGACCCTCGGCCACAGCCCCGTCCCTTGCCGCAACACGGGAGCGGATAAATGCGTGTACATCCTGCGCCTGCTCAGGCGTTGCCGTCATACCGGTACCAATCGCCCAAACCGGCTCGTAGGCCACCACACCATCAACCAGGGCAGCGACACCTTCGAGTTCGATTACTGCATCCAGTTGGCGGGCTACAACCTCTTC
>JBEVXT010000681.1:15875-22615 GCA_040505955.1 Sedimenticola sp.
AAACCGGCTCGTAGGCCACCACACCATCAACCAGGGCAGCGACACCTTCGAGTTCGATTACTGCATCCAGTTGGCGGGCTACAACCTCTTCGGTGATACCCTGCTCACGCTCTTCCAGGGTCTCGCCAAGACAGAGTATCGGCACCAGACCCGCAGCACGGGCAGTTGCATACTTCTTCGCCACCAGTTCGTTGCTCTCGCCGTGATAGGCGCGACGCTCAGAGTGGCCGATAATGACGTATTTGCAGGCGAAGTCAAGCAGCATGGAGGCTGCAATCTCACCGGTGTAGGCACCGGAAGCTTCGGTTGAAAGATCCTGGCCGCCCCAGGCAATAGAGGTTCCCTGCAACTGACTCTGCGTATCGGAAATATAGCTCGCAGGGGCGCAGACGACAATCTCAGCCACTTTAACTTCAGCCTCGCCTGACTTCAGACCATCGAGTAAATTTTTAATGCTTTCCCGGGAACCGTTCATCTTCCAGTTACCAGCAACCAGTGGTTGACGCATTTCTATCTCCTTACTACGCAAAACAGCGCGGAATTTTACCTGCGGAAGAGGCTTAAAGCAATATTAATGTAACTAATAGGCGGAGTTTTAGCCCGCCAATGTCTCGACAACACCGGCAAGTCGATCGGCCAGCGCCCGCACCTGCCCGTCCTCCCGTCCTTCAACCATCACCCGAATCAGTGGTTCAGTGCCGGAGGGCCGCAGCAATACTCTGCCGCTCGTCCCCAGTTCATCCTCAGCTCCGGCAACGGCGGCCTTAAGCTCGTTTGAAGCCATAATGCTCTCCGCTGTTCCATTACTCAGCGGAATGTTAATCAGAATCTGTGGGTACTTCGTTACTCCGGCGCGCAGCTGCCCGAGGGAACTGCCGCTCTTGACCACCTCAGCCAACACCTGCAGGGCGGAGATAATTCCGTCACCGGTTGTTGTACGGTCAAGGCAGATAATGTGTCCCGACGGCTCACCGCCGAGAGTCCCGCCCACCTGCCGCAGGCGCTCCATGACGTAGCGATCCCCCACCAGAGTGCGCTCCAGGCCAATCCCCTCACGGGAAAGAGCATGTTCAAGGCCCAGGTTGGTCATCAATGTACCGACCACCGCTCCCTGGAGGCCGCCATTATGTTTGCGTGCACAGGCAATTACGTAAAGGATGTCATCTCCATCCAGTACAGTGCCATCGGCATCGACCATCAACAACCGGTCACCGTCCCCATCCAGGGCAATACCAATATCCGCACTCTCCCTTCGAACGGCTTCCTGCAGTGCGCCGATGTGGGTTGAACCGACACCGGCATTGATATTGAGACCGTCAGGCTCGGCCCCGATGGCGATGACCTCAGCACCAAGCTCACTGAAAACATTTGGAGCGATATGGTAGGTGGCGCCATTGGCGCAATCGACCACCAGTTTCATCCCGTCAAAATTCATCGGCCAGGGGATGGAGCTTTTACAGAACTCGGTATAACGACCGGCGGCATCATCCACTCGAAAAGCCTTACCAAGATGTTTAGATTCAACCGTGGTCATCGGTTTATCAAGCTCTGCCTCAATCGCAAGCTCAACGGCATCGGGCAGTTTTTTCCCCTCGGTGGAGAAAAATTTTATCCCATTGTCGTAGTAAGGATTGTGTGACGCACTGATCACAACACCCACCTTGGCATACAGTGTCCGGGTGAGATGGGCAATTCCCGGCGTCGGCATCGGGCCAAGCAGATAGATATCAACCCCGGCTGCGACCAGACCCGCCTCCAGTGCTGACTCAAGCATATAACCGGAGATACGGGTGTCTTTTCCGATCACCACCTTGCTCCCCGGCTCACCCCCCAGCACCCGGCCAACCGCCCAGCCCAGTTTGAGCACAAATTCAGGAGTGATTACACCTTCGCCAACACGACCACGGATACCATCTGTACCGAAATACTTCTTCTCCAACGTCATCCCCTTACGTCTCTATTAAATCACACTGTTTTAGCTACAAATCGCGGTAGGGGTCGGAGTCGATTGTGTTGAATATGTCAGGAAATACCCGCTATTTCAGCACAATCGACTCCGACCCCGGGTATGTGCGCTACTCAAACAGCAACACCATGAACCGGATCACTAATGACCGCTGTCGCCACCTTTATGGCATCCACCGTCGGCTTTACATCGTGGACACGAACAATCACCGCCCCCCGTTCCACCGCCAGCACCGCAGCCGCCAGGCTACCGTAGAGACGCTGATCCACGGGCGCACTATCGAGAATCGCTCCAATCATCGACTTGCGTGAAACTCCCGCCAGCAGTGGCAAACCAAGCGCCGACAGCTTCTCAAACTCCCGCAGCAGCCGCAGATTATGCGCCAGTGTCTTACCAAAGCCAAACCCCGGATCGAGCAACAGTCGCTCACGCGGTATTCCGGCGGATTCACAGCTACTGACACGGCGGGAGAGGAAGTCGATAACCTCACCGGTGACATCACCGTAGACGGGATCGGCCTGCATGGTACGCGGCTCCCCCTGCATATGCATCAGGCAGACAGGTACTCCCGCCTCAGCCGCCGCAGTGAGGGCGCCCTCACCCTGTAGTGCCAGCACATCGTTGATCATACCGGCGCCTGCTGTTACCGCCTCGCGCATCACCGCCGCCTTGCAACTATCGATGGAGATGGGAACCGGCAGCTCGGATGCAAGCTGCTCAATCAATGGCATCACCCGATCCAACTCTTGCTGCAGGGAGACCGATGCGGCCCCCGGCCGGGTCGATTCTCCGCCGATGTCGATGATATCGACACCGTCGGCAACCATTTGGCGCGCCTGAGTAAGGGCGACGTCGGGAGAGAAATGCACACCGCCGTCAGAGAAGGAGTCGGGAGTAATATTGAGTATCCCCATCACCCGGGGTTGGGAAAGATCGAGGCTTTTGCCTGCACAGTCGATAACCGTCACCGCTATTATTTCTCTACCTGATTACCCCTGAGACTCAGCCAATGATAGAAGAGGAGCAACTATTCAGTGCAACACTGAATGCCGTACTCATTACCAGGCAGTTGCTCCAGGAATCGCATAAATTCATCCCTGAAGCTTACTTTGGCATCCCTGCCAAAGATATTCCTTCCACAACTGCCTGATAATGAGTACTCAGTGCAGAGTGAGCCAGATGAGCTGAATAGTTACGCTTAATGATCATTTTTTAGCACAGAAATGACGGATTTCAGGGGTGAGCTGAATAGTTACATTTTAGAGTCATATTCGCGTTTATTTGCTTCCATTTCCGGCTGAGCTTCCTATGCAGAACTGTTTAAGATATCAGTGCTGTCCGGCAGGGCCGCCAATGGAACCTTCTGAGTCATCTTTTGGTTTGGCCACAGAATCCGCTTTCACACCGCCATCCGGTTTATCCTCCGCCGAATCATCATCATCGATCCAATCCTCCGGCACACGCGGCGGCTTGCCCGACATGACATCGTCGATCTGATTGCTGTCGATAGTCTCATACTTCATCAGCGCCTTGGCCATGTTGTGGAGCTTATCCATGTTCTCTTCAAGGATGTTTTTCGAGCGGGTGTAGTTGCGGTCGATAAAGCTGTGAATCTCTTCATCGATGGTGTGTGCCGTCTCATCGGAGACATTTTTATGCTGGGTCACGGAGCGACCGAGAAACACCTCTTCCTCATCCTCGCTATACATCAGCGGCCCCAGTTTCTCTGACAGCCCCCACTTGGTGACCATACTCCTGGCAATGCCGGTAGCACGCTGTATATCGTTCTGGGCACCCGTGGTAACACTGTCCTTGCCGAAAACCAACTCCTCGGCAATGCGGCCGCCAAACAGGCTGGAGATCTGACTTTCAAGATGCTCCTTGCTGAGGCTGTAGCGATCTTCAACCGGCAGGAACATGGTGACACCCAAGGCACGGCCACGGGGGATGATACTCACCTTGTAGACCGGGTCATGAGAAGGCACCAGACGGCCTACGATGGCGTGACCCGCCTCATGATAGGCTGTCAGCTCCTTCTCCTTCTCACTCATCACCATGGAGCGCCTTTCGGTGCCCATCATGATCTTGTCTTTTGCCTTCTCCATGTCCGACATATCAACATGGCGCTTATTGGAACGGGCGGCAAAGAGCGCCGCTTCATTGACCAGGTTGGCCAGATCGGCACCTGAGAAACCGGGGGTGCCGCGAGCAATCAGGGACGCTTTAATATCCTCGGACTGGGCCACTTTGCGCAAATGAACCTTGAGGATCTGCTCTCTGCCACGTACATCGGGCAGAGGAACCACTACCTGACGGTCAAAACGACCGGGGCGCAGCAGTGCAGGATCGAGAACATCCGGGCGGTTGGTGGCGGCAACTACAATCACCCCCTCGTTACCCTCAAAACCATCCATCTCAACCAATAGCTGGTTGAGGGTCTGCTCCCGCTCATCGTGACCACCACCAAGACCGGCGCCACGATGGCGACCGACGGCATCGATCTCGTCGATAAAGATAATACAGGGGGCGTGCTTCTTCGCCTGCTCGAACATGTCGCGCACACGGGAGGCGCCGACGCCGACAAACATCTCGACAAAATCGGAACCGGAGATAGTAAAGAACGGTACCTTAGCCTCGCCGGCAATCGCCCTTGCCAACAACGTTTTACCGGTACCGGGAGAGCCCACCAGCAGCACACCACGGGGAATTTTGCCCCCCAGTTTCTGGAATTTCGATGGATCACGCAGGAAGTCGACCATCTCGGAGACCTCATCCTTGGCCTCCTCGATACCGGCAACATCGGCAAAGGTCACCTTCACCTGATCTTCATTAAGCAATCGCGCCTTGCTTTTGCCGAAGGACATGGCGCCACGACCACCGCCACCACCCTGCATCTGGCGCATGAAGAAGATCCACAAACCGATAAGAATAAACAGCGGGAACCAGTTGATCAGGATCTGTACCAGAATTGACGGCTTCTCCGGGGGCGCGGCAACAATCACAACATTATTGGCCAACAGGTCACCCACCAAACCATCATCACCCGGACTGTAGCTGGAGAACGTAGCCCCTGATGTGAGGGTGCCCTCAATCTCGCGACCATTAGTGATATTAACCGACTGCACACCCCCCTCTTTCACCTGGGCGATGAAGTCAGAGTAGGGCAACACGTTGGTGTTTGCCGACTGGGTGGAAAAGTTATTGAAAACCGACATCAGGACGATCGCAATAACCACCCAGAGAATCAGATTTTTTGCCATATCATTCAAGGTATTAACCCTCTAAAGCTGATCAGGGCCGAACTGTGTTCGGCCCCAAACCGCTGTCAATATAAGGAAGCAACTGAAATTCAGTCGGTTACCCACGAGAACCCCGGAAGCAAGTCATTAGCGGTTGCCCACTAGCCAAACTTAATTCAAAGATCCCGATTGTCCATAGTTACGCAGCACAGTACTACACATTGTAGTCCATCGCCACCAGATAGACCTCACGGCTGCGGGGCCGTGACGCCTTCGGTTTCCTCGTTACCACCCTGCCGAATGATGAACGAAGCTCCTTTACGTAGTTATCAAACCCTTCGCCATGAAATGCCTTGACTACCAGGCCACCGCCGGAGCTCAGCACCTCCCGGGCAAAATCGAGGGCCAGTTCACAGAGATACATGGAACGAGGCTGATCGACGGCACTGGTACCCGTTATATTTGGTGCCAAATCCGAAATTACAAGACCCACAGGCCTATCACCGAGCAACGCCCTAAGCTCCTGCAACGGTTCATTCTCACGAAAATCCCCCTGAATAAAGTCAACACCTGCCAGGGAATCCATTGGCAGGATATCCAGCGCAGCCACACGCCCTTTGTGCCCAACCAGCTTGACCGCCACCTGAGACCAGCCACCGGGAGCCGCCCCCAGATCCACCACCGTCTGGCCCGGGCTGAAGATGCGGTCTTTCTCCTGTATCTCCAACAGCTTGTAAACAGCACGCGATCGATAACCCTCCTTGCGGGAGCGTTTGACGTACTCATCGTTGACATGCCGATCGAGCCACTGTCGGCTGCTTTTACTCTTTTTCATGCAATATCCTGGATACTCACTATCAGGCCGGGAGGAACTGGGTTAAAATCCGCCCCCTTCCTCCCTGGAGCCCGATATGTCTTTGAGCAAAAAACAGAAACGCCACCTGAAGGGATTGGCGCACAGTCTGAAACCGGTCGTCATGGTTGGCCAGCACGGCCTCACCGATGGTCTGTTCAACGAGTTGGATATCGCCCTCGCGACTCACGAGCTGATTAAGGTAAGGGTCAGCGCGGGAGATCGTGAAGAGAGAAAGGCGATGCAGGAGACGCTTTGTCAGAAGAGCGGTGCCGACCTGATTGACAGTATCGGTCATATCGCCATTCTCTACCGCTGTAATCCGGAAGCCCCCAAGGTTACCCTACCTAATCCGAATGATTCATGAATTTGCACCGATCTCGCTTGTCTCTTGATTCCACAAGAAATATTCCCTCAGTCAGCCGTAATCACTGATACGCCGTTCCTTCGGGAATTTCCTTGTGGAACCAATATACTGCGCGATACCGGCACAAATTCATGAAACATTCGGGCTAAAGAGTAACCCGACACTACTCGTAGCGTACCTTCAAAATCTCCATATGGCGCAGGCCGGTGGGAATCTGTACCGCCCCCACATCACCCTCATACTTACCAATCAATGCACGGGCCATGGGGGAGCTGACAGAGATCAGACCCTGTTTGATATCGGCCTCATCCTCAC
>JBEVXT010000681.1:22715-29753 GCA_040505955.1 Sedimenticola sp.
CCCACATCACCCTCATACTTACCAATCAATGCACGGGCCATGGGGGAGCTGACAGAGATCAGACCCTGTTTGATATCGGCCTCATCCTCACCCACTACACGGAAGGTGTGCTCCTCATCAGTCTCCTCTTCATAGACATCAACGGTGGCACCAAAAACTACCCGACCGTCCGGCCGTAGCGCGGTAATATCAATAACCTGGGCATGGGACAGCTTGCCATCAATCTCCTTGATCCGGCCCTCGATAAAGCCCTGCTCCTCCCGCGCCGCATGGTACTCGGCGTTCTCTTTCAGGTCGCCGTGGGCTCTTGCCTCAGAAATCGCCTGAATCACCCTGGGCCGGGCGGTGCCCTTGAGTTCAGCCAGCTCTTCACGCAGTGCCGTTGCACCCTGGGCGGTCATAGGTACCTTGCTCATAACAAACATCTCCAAATAGTTACATCCACCGACTGCATCTTAGTGCAGATCCTGTAGTCGGTTGACCTGTGTGGTATCGGCCTGCTTCAGCGCCAGGCTGAAAGCTTCACCGCCCGACATAGTGGTGGTATAGGTCACTTTGTGCCGCAGTGCAGCGTGACGAATGGCGGCCGAATCGGCTATCGCTTTTTTACCTTCGGTGGTATTGATGATCAGACTGAACTCATCATTTTTTATCATATCGACAATATGGGGCCGCCCTTCCGCCACTTTATTGACCCGGGCACACTCGACGCCGCTATCAACAATAGCCCTGCAGGTGGAGCCGGTGGCACAGAGGTCAAAACCAAGCTCTTTGAGATCCCTGGCCACTGCAACAATGCGCCCCTTGTCGTTATCCCGCACCGACAGCAGTGCCCGACCGGATCTGGGCAGCAGATCACCACCCCCCTCCATTGCCTTGGCAAAAGCCTCGCCAAAGGTTCTGCCGACACCCATCACTTCACCGGTGGACTTCATCTCCGGACCCAACAGCGTGTCGACCCCCGGAAACTTAACGAAGGGGAAGATTGCCTCTTTGACAAAATAGTTTTCCGGTATCACCTCCTTGGTAACGCCCTGCTCTTGTAGACTGATACCGGCCATACAACGTGCCGCTACCTTGGCCAACTGCACTCCCGTTGCCTTGGAGACAAAGGGTACGGTGCGGGATGCCCTGGGGTTCACTTCAAGCAGGTAGATATCATCACCCTTGATGGCGAACTGGGTATTCATCAGCCCCACCACCTTGAGTTCCAACGCCAGTTTGCGCATCTGCTCACGCATGCGATCCTGGATCGCCGGTGAAAGGGTGTATGGAGGCAATGAACAGGCGGAATCACCAGAGTGTACACCGGCCTCCTCGATATGCTCCATGATGCCACCGATCAGCACATCTTTTCCGTCACAGATGGCGTCCACATCCACCTCAATGGCATCGCTAAGGAAACGGTCAAGCAGTACTGGAGAGTCGTTGGAGACACTCACCGCTTCACGCATATAGCGGCGCAGATCATCCTCATCGTGAACGATCTCCATGGCACGGCCACCAAGCACGTAGGAAGGTCGCACCACCAGTGGATAACCCACCTCTTCCGCCAACAGCACCGCCTGCTCAGGTTCAGTAGCGGTACGGTTGGGTGGCTGTTTCAGGCCCAGCCTCTCGACCAGCTGCTGAAAGCGCTCACGATCTTCAGCCAAATCGATGGAATCGGGGCTGGTACCGATAATCGGGGCACCTGCGGCATCCAGCGCTTCCGCCAGCTTCAGCGGGGTTTGACCACCGTACTGTACAATGACACCTGTGGGCTTCTCGACATCGATCACTTCAAGCACATCCTCCAGGGTGAGCGGCTCGAAATAGAGCCGGTCGGAGGTGTCGTAGTCGGTGGAGACAGTCTCGGGATTACAGTTGACCATAATGGTCTCGTAGCCATCCTCGCGCATGGCGAAGGCAGCATGTACACAGCAGTAATCGAACTCAATACCCTGGCCGATACGGTTGGGTCCGCCACCCAGTACCATGATCTTCTTGTTGCTGGTGGGATTGGCCTCGCACTCCTCCTCATAGGTGGAGTACAGATAGGCAGTACTGGTGGAGAATTCGGCGGCACAGGTATCGACCCGCTTGAATACCGGGCGCACACCGGCGGCATGGCGCAGTTTGCGCACCTCCGCCTCCTTCACTCCCACCAGGTCAGCCAGTTTCGCATCGGCAAAACCTTTACGTTTCAGGTAGCGCAGGCGTTCACTGCTCAGCCCTTCGACACCCTCTTCATGAACCTCATCTTCAAGGGTTACCAGCTCTTCAATCTGAACCAGAAACCAAGGATCGATTTTGGTGACATCAAACACCTCATCCATGCTCATGCCGTAACGGAAGGCATCGCCAACATAGAAGAGACGATCCGCCCCCGCTTCCCGCAGCTCATGACGCAACTTGCTCTTGGCGTCATCCGCGCGCAAGTCCATAACCCGGTCAAGTCCGTTCTTGTCGGTCTCCAGACCACGTATGGCCTTCTGTAACGACTCTTGGAAGGTACGGCCAATGGCCATCACCTCACCCACCGACTTCATCTGTGTGGTGAGACGATCCGGTGCGGTGGGGAATTTTTCAAAGGCAAAACGCGGTATCTTGGTAACTACATAGTCGATGGCGGGCTCAAAAGAGGCCGGTGTGGCACCGCCGGTAATCTCATTACGCAACTCATCAAGGGTGTAACCCACCGCCAGCTTTGCCGCTACCTTGGCGATGGGGAAACCGGTTGCCTTGGATGCGAGGGCGGAGGAGCGGGAGACCCGCGGGTTCATCTCGATAATGATCATCCGTCCATCTTCAGGATTGATCGCGAACTGAACATTGGAACCACCGGTATCGACACCGATCTCACGCAGTACCGCCAGGGAGGCGTTACGCATGATCTGGTACTCTTTATCGGTCAGGGTCTGGGCTGGAGCAACCGTAATGGAGTCACCCGTATGTATCCCCATCGGGTCGAGGTTCTCAATCGAACAGATGATGATGCAGTTGTCCTTGTGGTCGCGTACCACCTCCATCTCGTACTCTTTCCAACCGAGAATAGACTCTTCAACCAGCAACTCCTTGGTTGGCGACAGGTCAAGGCCGCGCTCACAGATCTCGACAAACTCATCCTTGTTGTAGGCGATACCACCACCGGAGCCACCCATGGTAAAGGAGGGACGGATGATGGTGGGGAAACCGATGGATGCCTGCACTTGAAGTGCCTCTTCCAGGCTGTGCGCTACTGCTGCACGGGGCATATCCAGGCCGATCTTCAGCATCGCCTTACGGAACAGATCCCGATCTTCGGCCTTGTCGATCGCTTCGCGGGAGGCACCGACCATCTCAACACCGTACTTCTCCAGCACCCCTTCCCGCACCAAGTCGAGAGCGCAGTTGAGCGCGGTCTGCCCACCCATGGTGGGCAACAGCACATCCGGCCGCTCCTTCTCGATGATACGCTCCACCGTGCGCCAGGTGATCGGCTCGATATAGACGGCATCGGCACTATCTGGATCGGTCATAATGGTGGCCGGGTTGGAGTTGACCAGAATGACCCGGAGCCCCTCCTCCCGCAGCGCCTTGCACGCCTGAGCACCGGAGTAATCAAATTCACAGGCTTGGCCGATAACGATAGGGCCGGCACCGATGATCAATACGCTTTCAATGTCTGTTCTTTTTGGCATCTGCTGCTGTATGTCCGCAAATTAACACTAAGTTCTATGCTGTTTACACTTGGGGTCGGAGTCGATTGCGCTGAGATTGTGGAAAAATGTACTATTTTTCCGCAATCGACTCCGACCCCGTACACTTCAATCCGTATCACTCACCGGACGCTATCAACTCAATAAAGTGGTCAAATACCGGCGCCACATCGTGGGGGCCGGGGCTCGCCTCAGGGTGTCCCTGAAAGCCGAAGGCCGGTTTATCAGAGCGATGAATACCCTGCAGGGAGTCATCGAACAGCGAGCGGTGAGTCGCTGTAAGCTTCTCAGGCAGACTCTTCTCATCCACTGCAAAGCCGTGGTTCTGGCTGGAGATCATCACCGCTTTGCTGTCCAGATCCTGTACCGGGTGGTTGGCACCGTGATGCCCAAACTTCATTTTGGCGGTTTTGGCGCCACTGGCCAGGGCCAGCAACTGATACCCCAGGCAGATACCAAATACCGGTATACCGGTCTCAACCACCTCACTGATGGCTTTGATAGCATAATCACAAGGCTCCGGGTCACCCGGCCCATTAGAGAGGAAGACACCATCCGGCTTCATCGCCAACACCTCAACCGCAGAGGTCTGAGCCGGCACCACTGTCACCCGACAGCCGCGATCAACCAACATACGGAGAATATTGCGTTTTATACCGTAGTCGTAGGCAACCACATGGGTAGGCAGATGCTCGTCTATGGGGTGGAGCGCTTCGGGTAGACCCCCTTCCAGGCTCCAGCTTCCCTTGGCCCACTCATAAGGGGTGGAGGTAGTTACCTCCTGGGCCAGATCCATGCCTTTGAGCCCGGGGAAGGCCTTGGCCGCCTTCAGCGCCTCAGCCTCATCAATGGCGTCACCGGCAATGATACAGCCACCCTGTGCCCCTTTCTCCCGCAAAATCCGTGTCAACTTGCGAGTATCGATCCCGGCAATCGCCACGATGCCGTTATCCGCCAGATACTGATCCAGAGGGCGCTGATTGCGCCAGTTGCTGGCCAGCAGCGGCAAGTCACGTATTACCAGGCCAGCGGCGTGGATGGCAGAAGACTCCTCATCCTCATCCGTTGTACCGGTATTACCGATATGGGGATAGGTAAGGGTGACAATCTGTTTGCAGTAGGAGGGGTCAGTCAGAATCTCCTGATAACCGGTCATGGCAGTGTTGAACACCACCTCTCCGACGGTCTGCCCGTCGGCACCGATCGACTCACCAAGGAACGCTGTTCCATCCTCCAGAACCAATAAAGCAGGCTTTCTCAAAGAACCAGTCCCCAACAGACATGCCTAAAGGGACAGACCCAGTGCTGAGCTATCCCGAATAGACTATTAATACAGTTATTGCTGGCCGCCCTGCAGAATTACCGGACAGCTAATCGTGCGGATTCTACTTGAATTGGGGTCGGGCTGTCCATTCGAACATCAACGTTAATCAACCCCGGCAACCTCCGCGCCATCTTCAGCTTGAGGAACCTCTGCACAACTCTTTAGAACAGAAGCCTTTTGGAGAAGGTAGCAGATTATTTGATATTCTGCCGCGCCCACTTGACCAGTGCGGTAGCATCCAGCGCCCCCGAGAGACGCGTCAGCTCCTTTCCACCCCTGAACAGGGCCAGGGTCGGAACAGTGCGTATGCCAAACTCTGCGGTCAGCCGTTGGTGCACCTCGGTATCGACTTTTACCAACCGGGCAGTGGGTTCCAAACGGCGCGCCGCCTCCTCAAATGCCGGTGCCATCATCTTACAGGGGCCGCACCAGGGGGCCCAGAAATCGACCAGCACCGGCAGATCGTTACGTGCAATATGGCGGCGAAAACCGGCTTCATCCACAGCCAAAGGAGTGCCGGAGAAGAGTTTTTCACTGCACCGTCCACATTTGGGATCGTTACCGAGGCGTTCCCGGGGAACACGGTTGATACCCTGACAGCCTGGGCAGACGACATGAATCGGATCTGACATAAATATTCCTCTATTACTCCTGAAACTCAGCTGGAAATGAACGCAAATAAACGCGAATCAGGTACTAAATGGGTAACCATTCAAGTATCTGCTCACCACCGATACACAGGAGAGTTAAATGCTATTCAAACGATGCGGTTCGCAAGCTCACCACATCCTACAACCCTTTCTCTGTCTATGCTTGCATGTAGGATGTGGTGAGCTTGCGAACCGCATCAATCACCTGAATAGTTACCTAAATAGTAACTATTCAGCACTATGCTGTAACTGTTCAGATTGCCCCTAAAATTCGTCAGTTCAAGGCACAAAATATGAGTTTACAACTGTAAATGATCATTTTGTAACGCAGAAACGGCGAATTTCAGGGGTGAGCTGAATAGTTACTGTTGATTTTTCTCTGTAGAAGACAAATATAGGTGGCTTACCGGAAATTCAACTACCCACTGTGGGATCAGAGAGAGACTATGAGCACCTCCGATTATATATTTGATGTCACTACAGATAATTTTGACCAGGTTATCCTCCAGGGCTCCCAATCGGTTCCTGTTCTGGTCGATTTTTGGGCCCCCTGGTGCCAACCCTGCAAGTCACTGATGCCGCTGCTGGCCGATCTGGCGGAGGCGTATCAGGGGAAATTTATTCTGGCGAAAATCAATACCGAGGAGGAGCAGGAGTTGGCAGCACAATTTGCCATTCGCAGCATCCCCACAGTAAAGCTGTTTAAGGGGGGTTCCCCGGTGGATGAGTTTACGGGTGCCCTGCCGGTGGGAGAGATCAAGGCGTTTCTCGATCGCCACATCCCCCGTGAATCAGACAACTTGATCAGCCAGGCAGAGCTGCTGATTCAGCAGAACGATACAGAGGGGGCGGAAAAACTGCTCGAAAGCGCAAGAAATGACGATCCAGAAAACGCCAACATCCTCACTGCCTGCGCCAAGCTACAGGCAATACTCGGCAATATTGACGAGGCCGAGGCTCTGCTCGCCGCTCTGCCTGCAGATGAGCTGGATAAAGCAGAAGTGACCGGGCTGCGCGCCCACTTCACCTTCGACCGCACCGCCCAGGCCGCCCCAGCCGTAGAGGTACTAAAGCAGCGCCTGGAGATGAACAGCAGCGACAGCGAAGCACTCCATCAACTGGCAGCCCACCGGGTGATGGAAAATGCCCACGAGGAGGCGCTGGAGCTGCTGCTGCAACTGCTGCGTAAAGATCGCAGCTATGGCGATGATGCCGCCCGCAAGGGGCTGCTGGCGCTGTTCGACCTGCTGGGAGGAAGCGGTGAACTGGTAGCCCGTTACCGTAAACAGATGTTCAACGCTCTTCATTGAGCCAACCGCAGGTATCTATTCGAGGCAATACTAAACACCGCACTTATCTAGTGTTCAGTGTTGTGCTGAATAAT
>JBEVXT010000682.1:0-11999 GCA_040505955.1 Sedimenticola sp.
CGCTGGAATAGAGGTTGACCGTAGTGCCGTCAAAGGCGTCGTTGAAGGCGATGCGGAAGCCGCTCTCGGTGGCGGTCAGGGTGTCGACCTGGAGCCACTCGGATGCAGTGTCATTGACAACAACCTCAATCGAGTTGTTCGCCACGTACTCACCATCCTCATCCATGGCCGCCGCAGTAATGGTCAAAGCGCCGGTCAACGAGTAGGTATGAGTCGCTTGGGATGGATCACCGGCTATCACCTCGGTAGCGCCACCATCACCCCAGTTGATTGCCCAGTGGTCGATGGTGTCATCACCAGGATCACTGGAGCTCAGATCCAGAGTGTAGAGCTGCCCTGTCGCTATGCCGGTCGGGCCATTGATATTCAGGGCCGGTGCCACGTTGATGACAGCCGCCTCTGTTCCCATGGTAACAGCCCCGGTATCGTCATCGGTCACCGTGATGCTGATACTCCAGTTGCCGTTATCCGCATAGGCGTGGCCAATACTGAAGTCGATGGTTCCTGCCTCCCAGTTGAGGTTGTCGCTACTGCCGTCACCCCAGTTGACGACGACCGCGAAGGTGTCATCCACACCTGGGTCGGTCAACTCGCCACGGAGAAGTGTGGTTTCACCCTCCTCAACCGGTATGTTCACCAGAACGGAGAGCATCGGGGCCAGGTTGCTGACGGTGACTGTGGTGGCGTCCTGACTGGAGCCATCCAGGTCATCGCTTAGCGTAACGGTGATGGTGTAGTCATCGCTCGATGTCGCGGTGGGATTGTCATCGGCGTAGAGGTGACTTTCGCTGAAACTGGTGGCTTTGCCGACGTAGGTGAATTGACTGGTGGTACCGTCACCCCAATCCACATCCAGGATCAGGGAGGAAGCGCCGGCCGGGTTGTCCAGGTCGCCAGTGAGCTCCGTGCTGCTACCCTCATCCACATCAGTGGCCATGAGGTTCTGTACCGTGGAGGCCAGGTTGCGATTGCCGAAGTCCAGTCCGGTTATATCACTGCCACTGGTGGTGGTTACCTCGTGATAGCCGGGAGCCGGTGCGGTCTGGGTCCAGCCGGCACGTTCGACCTCAGCCACCCGATGGGTGCCGGGGCCTACGTCCACAATGCTCCAACTGCCGTCGGCAGCGGTGACCGTGGAGGTCTCGCCGCTGTCGAGCAGACCGTTCTCGTTGGCGTCCATGTAGATGGTCCAGTCACCAAGACCGGTCTCACCACTCTCCTGCACACCGTTACCATTGCCGTCCTTAAATTTGCTGCCGGAGAGGGTCACCAGTTCAAAGTTGCCGAAGTCGATATCGGCGATGTCGCTACCGGGCTGAATCTCTACCGTATGGCCGACCACGCTGATCGGCAGCGCCAGTGGATTGTTGGGATCGCCGTCACCGCTGCCAGACGGGTCAGACGAACCGCCAGCAGCTCCATCGAGGGCCAGAATGCCTTCGGCAAGGGCCAGCATATCGACTCTGGGGAAGGCTAGGCCGGTGTTGAGCACGTTGTCGTCCTCGTCGTCACCATCAATGACGATCTCACCGGTCTCCTGCAACAGGGTGTTGAACTCCTCCAGGGTCAGGCGGCGACCAAGCTCTTCCAGTGCCAGATCCTGTGCCAGCACAGCGATACCGGAGCGGTAGGCGGTGGCCTGGCTGGTGCCCTGCATGGTGATGACGTCTCCGTCGGCACCCGCACCGCTAAGACGTGCACCGGGGGCAAATATGTTGGTCAGATCGACATCTCGCTGGCTAAAGCTGGCGAGACGGTCGGCACCGGTGCTGTAGTCGCTGGCGCCGCTGGAGAAGTTCCAGGGGCCACCGTAGTCGCCGACCCAGACCGCGCCCACACCAATGGTGTTGGGATCGGCGGCCGGATAGGCCACACCCTCCGCCTGGAAGGCGTGATAGCTGTTACCGGCTGCCGCCACTACCAGGATATCCTGCGCTGCCAGGGCCGCCAGTTCGTCGCCCAGGCCGTAACGGGATACCGCAGCATCCCAGTTGCGACCATCACCCAGGGAGAGGTTGACCACCGCCACGTTGTGCGCGGCACCATTTGCAACCACCCACTGCAGAGCCTGCTCGGCGTAGCCGAAGTAGCCGCTCCCGGAGTCCTCGAACACCTTGAAGGCGATCAGGTCGGCGCCGGGGGCGACTCCGGTGTAGTGTTCATCAGAACCGGCGATAAGGCTTGCCACCATGGAGCCATGACCCACCTGGTCGGAGGCATCGGCGTCAAAATCGGCAAAGTCATACTGGTAGAGAATGCGGTCTGACAGGCCGTTGCCGTCGGCATCCGCACCAAAGAAAGGGTGATCCAGGTCGATACCGGTATCAATCACCACGGCGGTGACCCCCTCGCCGTCGATGCCGTCGAAGCGGCTGTCGGCGAGGAAGTCGGTGAGACCGGAAACGGAGCCGGACCAGGCCGGGTCATTGACGCCCGCAGTGACCAGACCGGATGTGCTGGTGGTCAGAGTAGGGGCCTCAAGGGCGACGCTGGAGGCGTCGAGGGAGAGTGTATCGACCTCGGAGCTGCCACTCACACCCGGGTAGGTCTGCTGCCAGCCGGGCTTGACCACCTCGACCACCTGGTAGGTGCCGGGGGCCAGATCGCTAAAGCTGTAGCTGCCGTCGCCGGCGGTCACGGTACTGACCTCACCGGTGTCGAGCAGGCCGTTGCCGTCGGTGTCGAGGAAGATCGTCCATCCTTCCAGACCGGTTTCTCCGGCATCCTTGACGCCGTCACCGTTCAGATCTTCGAACTTCACACCACTGATCGTGCCGGGTGCCGGATAGTTACCGAAGTCGTTGTCGGTGGATACCAGTCCACTGGTCATCACCACGCTGTGGAAGCCGGTGGTCGGATCGCTCAGGGTCCAGTTATCCTGTGCTACCTCGCGAATGACGTAGCTGCCGGGGCCGAGATCACTGAACAGGTAGCTGCCATCGGCACCGGTGACTGTGCTGGTCTCACCGGAATCGAGGGTGTCGTTGTCATTGTCGTCCAGGTAGATAGTCCAGCCCGCCAACAGCGGTTCGCTGTCGCTCTGGCGTGAGCCGTCGCCATTGGTATCCTGGTACTTGATACCGGTGATGCTGCCGAGCTGGAAGTTACCGAAGTCACGGGTAACGGTGGCGCCTGCCGCCAGATCAAAGGCGATATAGCCACCGTCGCCAGGAAGGGTCTGTACCCAACCGGACTGCAACACCTCGGCTACCTGGTAGCTGCCGGGGTCAATTGCATCGAAGCTGTAGCTGCCGTCGCCACCGGTAACGGTAGAGACTTCAGTGCCATCCAACTCACCATTACCGTCCGTATCAAGGAAGATAGTCCAGCCGGCAAGGCCGGTCTCGCCATCGTCCTTCAGGCCGTCGCCATCCAGATCCTCGAACTTGACACCGCTGATGGTGCCGGGCTCGGCGCCCACGATGACGGTGACTGCCGCCGACGCGTCGAACTCCTCTTCATTGCCCGCGAAATCGCGGGAGGTGATGTAGAAGTCGTAGGTGTGACCCGTTGTGGCGGTAAAGATCGCTTCGGTCTCGGTGGTCTGATACTGCCAGACGCCGGGATCAGCGCCATCCAGGGAGACCAGGATGGTGTAGTCGGATACTGCGGAGCCGCCCTCATCATCGGTGCCGCTCCAGCTGACGGTAAAGGTTTCCACATCTGATTGATCAGGCAGGTAACCCAGTGTCGCATCCGGGGCCACCGCATCAAGTGTGTTGAAGATGGGCGGCGTATCAATGGGTTCCTCCGTATCGAAAACAATACGGGCCTCTGCATCGATCACCGTGCCGGTGGGGCTGTTGCTCTTAGCCGTTATGGTGTAGCTAATAAAGCCCTCACCGATACCATTCTCGTCATTGACGGGAAGGAAGCCGGTCTGGGCGTCCAGTGGTACTTCGCCGGTTTCGGGATCGATAGTAGTAATGTTCCAGGTAGCCAGGCCGGTGGTTACATCTATGAACGAGAACACATCAACGAAATAGCCGTAATCCTCAGTCAGGTCGTAACGCTGGCTATGGAAGGGACGATCGGCATCCAGTTCGAAGCGTAGGTCGCCCCAGCCGAAGTCATCCACCCGGAAAGTACGCCAGTCGAGATCGTCATCCAGTTGCTGGGTGATCACCACCTCCTGTGCCGGTGCCTGAGCATCCTCGGCGTTCTCGAAGCGGATGGTGTAGGGCATGGTCTCGGAGGCAGTGATCCAGTTCTCCTCCCCATAGCCCGACGGACCCAGAATGTCGTTGGGATCTTGAGGGACAACAACAATAGGTCTGTAGATGATGGCGGGCTGCCTTTCAATCGGCACCTTATATAACCTATCGTCTCCACCACCGGTCCCATCGTCTCCACCACCGGTCCCATCGTCTCCACCACCGGTCCCATCGTCTCCACCACCTTCATCATCACCTGAATCTGGCGGTTCAATAATGGTGATATTATCATCAACCTCATCACACTTGCAGCACTTGTCCTTATCGATGGGAAGCAGAAAGGAGAGAAGTCCATCCGTTTCCATCTGCTGCGAAGATCCAGTAGTGGCGGCAACCGCCATGCCCGTGGCGAGCAACTGAGGGTCCACCAGAACCGCATCTGCCCACAGGCTTCCGTCATAGGCACTCTGGTAGAGGGCTGATATTTCATCTGCCGGGTCCACTTCCGCCGACCAAACCAGATTCGTAACGCCACCGAAGGATGCGATATCGAGGTTACCCAGCGTACCAACGGCCAACTCTTCCAGGAGGCTCCAGTCCAGGCCGTCATATACAGAGGCAACAAGCACCTCGCTGTCTTCCGCATCTTCGTAGATCCATGCGGCAACCAACTCACCGGCGGGACCAATAGCCACGTCAACACCACCATCTTCACCCGATGTCGCGGCCACCAGATCTATGGATGACCACATGGCTCCATCGAAGGCGGACATGTAGATGTCTGCAGAATCCTGAATATCAAAAACTTCCTGGGCGAGACTGCCAATATCCAGCAAACTGGTTCCGGCGTGACTCCAGAGCAACACGGCATTGCCCTGTGCATCCGTAGTCAGTGTCAAATCATTATTGAAACCGAGCGAACCGGCCAGTTCCTGTGGCGTAGACCACTCGGCACCGTCATATACCGAGGAGTAGATAACACTGCCCACCTCCTCCAGCTGATTGGTGGCCCATACACCAAGAAGGTCGCCATCATCAAGCAATACTGTCTGCAATGCGCCATCCATCAGCACATTGGTAGCTATATCCGCTTCGACGGCGTTGTCATGGTAGACATTGGTGGTACCCACCAACACAGCGGGATCATAGGCGAAGGTCCATCCTGCCGGCAGCGCCCCGTTCACCAGCAAGTCCGAACTTGGTTCCAGTCCCTGCAATGCGACAGTGGAGGCACTGGAACTCCAACTGTCGGAGTAGCTGAAACTGAATCCCCACTTCTTTGCTTCTGCCGACACCTGGAGACCAAACGTCGTATCGTTCCACTTGAGCGTAGGATGAAGATCCGCAGAAATGGTAATCGAACCCGAAAGTTCAGCCTTGAAAGTATCGGAGTTGGGCGTCGTCACTGAAAGATACGGTTCCAGCTTCCCGGATACACTAAGTTTACCGATGCTGGTCGGTGGAGCGAAACCTGGCAGTGGGAAAGGAACACCGAACCAGCGCATATCCTCCACAGAAATACCGATACCGAATTTGATACCGTTACTGATCTCTACCTTACCTGTGCCATTTAAGAAATCGATGAATGCCTCGACACCGGCCACTGGAGCCGTCAACACAGGAATCGTCTTGAGAGAGGTCAGTAATCCGCCCTTCCAATCATAGGTAATATCGACGTTCCCGTCGACACTTGCAGAGTCAAACTCCCAGCTACAGTCTTCCGGATTTGCGTTGAAGCTTGCCCCAAATCCAAGGGATCCCCCGACCTCCAGGCTGCCGCCGGGGATGGTCGTCTCTACCTTAGCAGAACCACTCCCGGTTACAGTCTGAGTACACTTCTCATCATCGTAGGCCAGTTCCAGCCCCAGGCTCGCCCCCATCTCAAGAGTAAAACCAGCTATCTCCTTCTTGCCCAACTCAAAGCCCATGGTGACACTGTCTTTTATCACCGCCGATGGCGCCATCTCTCCACCTGTAGAGGCAACAGCCATCTGGTAGAGGGCCTCTGCTGAAGCGGGCCAGGTGGCTCCATCGGAAACGATCGCAAGCACCGAGAAGTAGTTGTCGCCATCATCGTCGATGCTCACATCTTGCGCGGAGAAAGTGACGACAACTGTACCGTCGGGCAGAATCCCTATAGCAGGTGCGGTGTCCGCTACGGTGTTGCTGGTAAGTTGAAGCGGATCACTCCACTCGATACCCCCGCTTCCATCAGAGCGACCCACGGCATAGAAGATTTCTGCGTCGTTTCCACCACCCTGCACCCAGGTGGCGATAAGCCCCTCATCCGTACCATCTATTAGGTTGGGGGCACCCGCCAACACATAGGAGCCTATCCCATCCACCTCCGCCACGACCTGGGCGTGATGCCAGCTGCCGTCGGTGTTGGTTGCATGATATAGATCACCATCACGCAGCCAGAGCATGTGTCCGGTACCGGATGCATCGACAAACAACTGAGGGTCTTCGTCAGAAACATCCTGTGGTGTACTGTACGAGAGGGCGTAAAGCTCAGCACCGGTAAGATCTACATCCTCCGCAAGTGTCAGTATTGGCAGGTTGGCATCAACCCAACTGTCACGATCCATGTCGAAGTCGCCGTCGCTGATAACGACCCGGTACTCACCCGCATCCAAACCACCCATCTCGAACAGCCCACTTTCATCCGTCAACGTTCTGGTGACAAATTCCAGCGTTCCAGCGTTATCGGTATACAGCGACAGGTAGTGCCCCGAGAGCGGTAAAACATCATCTGCACTCAATAATTGACCGGAAGCGATCAGTGCCGGCAGCCAATCAGGATTGGTCACGAACATGGTCTCAAAGAGTTCACGTACGTCCCTGATAGGTGTTTCACCTACAGGGGTCAACATTACGCTCATCTCGTTGATGAGCTGTACATAGTCACCCCAGGTGGAGCCGATGCGCGGCTGAACTTGGGCCCAGAAGCCATTCCAGTCATCATCACTCATACTCGCTGGACGGATTGCATCCTCAATGATTGACCAATCATCGATCACAGTCCGATCATCGGCCGTCATGGCAACAATACGGACATCCATGGGCTGCGCCCTTGCCGGGCTTCGGAATATCACTGTGGCAGAGTGCTGTTGCCCAGGGCGCAGAAAATCAGAGGGCCCATCTAGACTGGCACCCAGCACATGCAGTGCATCTGCGCGGACATCGTCAAAGCTAAATCCGAGGGGAACACCGTTGGCACTCTCCAGTAACAACAGGGGCGCAGTGAGATCAGCATCACCACCGTTGCCATAGGCTATATTGAAAGTGTAAATCCGTTCTCCCGGCCGAACCTGCAAGGGGCCGGTGAAACTGAGTGAAGTATCGCCCCCCTCACCCTCCACCAAGGTGATAACATCCGCCATCGCGACGACGGTACCGTCCGGGTGTTCCGCCTGCAGATCGTAGAGGCCCGTCTCCAGACCGTCCAGATCAAAGCTTACGTAGGCTACGCTGCTGTTACCGATGGTCAAAGCGACGTGATCCAGTACACTGTCGTCCGGGGCAATCAGACGGAACTCAGTTAATTCACTGAACTTGGCACCCTCTACCTTGAAGGAGGTGATGCCGGCATTGCCCACTTCATCCGACCCCACGGCACGCAGGGAGAAGGGGATTACCTCGGCCAATAGATCAAAGGCCGGTGAGCCACTCACGGTATCTCCATAGAGCATGACGTAGTAGGTGCCCGCAAGGGTCTCGGGAATGATGACCTCTTGATCAGCTACATAGGGATCTGTGCTGGCGAAGTCAAATTGGCCGCGCGTGGGCATATCGGCATAACGAACATAGAGCTCGTTACCCATGTCCGAAGCACTGCTGTCGAGATTGAGACGAATAGTCTCGCCGGCATCCACCACCATGCGGTAATAGCTGGATTGGTTATCAGAGAGTGTGCCGGTTTCGACAACACCTGGTTCCAGCAGCTGAGCATCGACCAGCACCTGATCCAACGAGGCACCTATATTGTTGGCCTCTTCGGACTCAGAGATGGAGTTGCGGATATCGCTGCGAATAATGACGTGATAGTCACCCGGGACAACGCCGGGAAGCGCTGCGGTCACACTTTTCGAGTAACTGCTGCCGCCAGCCACCGTAACCTGGTTATCGACACGTGCGAACAGAGAGTCATTAACATCCCAGCTTTCATCGGCGGAGATATAGACACTATCAGACCACCTACCAGATGCCGGGTTGTCACCCTGGTTCATAATGCTGTAGGTGATGGTGGCATTGGTGCCCGGTGTAGCGTTTGCAGGTACGGTAATGGTGCCCACGACAAAATCGGCGGGGGGTGACAGGGTAACCTCTACCGAGGTTGAGTCATAGCTCCAGTTATCAAACTCGTTAGGTTCATTGCTGAGACGGTTACTTGAGTCGGCCATGACAAAGAGATACCAAAGGCCACTCAGGCCGTTCGGCACAGTAAAATCGGCACTGGCGTTGTAGGTTGTTCCGGTCAACAGCCCATCTTCATGGTAACTGTAGCCCAGATAGACATCGCTATTGCGATCTAAGATCTGATCACGTGACAGGTAGACACTGTCATACCAATTGCGGGCGTAGAGAGAATCTCCGTTATTCTGCACCGTCCAATCAACTGTCAGCAACTGCCCAGAAACGCCATTGAGCGGGGCAGTGACAGAGAGCAACTCCAGATCGGGAATGGCGCCTGCATCGGGATCTGCCACACCACCACTTCCACCACTTCCACCACTTCCACCACTTCCGCCACTTCCGCCACTTCCGCCACTTCCACCACTTCCACCACCAGCAGCAGGATCGGGGTTCTCTGCAATGGCAATCAGGTTTGTGGCCAGAGAGTTGTTGACCTCATAAGGAGCCTCCAACACACGATCTGACGAGTCAGTAGTAACGATCAAGTAGTAGTCACCTGCCGCCTGGCGAATGGGCAGAACGACACTACCGGTTCGCGTGTAAGATTCCGCAGGAGCCAGTGGGTTGGCATGACGGAAGGTGGCAAGATTCACATCACTGCTGTCCAGCACTTCGTCCATTGAGAGATAAATCTTGTCATACCAGTAGTTAGCGTTGGTGCTATTTGCACCGTGATTCTGTACCGTCCAAGTAACATCCACCGTATCTCCCGCCGTAGCACTGGTGACCATACTAGCAGTATCTACCTGCAGGTCAGGCACTTCACGAGCAATATTCACGGCAACTGCGGTGCTGATATTGTTGGTATCATCCGATTCGGAAACACGGCTACTGATGTCAGTAACTACAAATAGCGAATAATCACCTACCAGATCAAAGGGCAAAGTAAGAGCCTGTTGCTGGGTATATGTCTGTGCCGGATTAAGCAGACCACTGTGTTCATAACTGGCAAGAGTTCGGTCATCATCGTCACCATACACATCATTGATAGAGAGAATCACCCTGTCTGACCAATCAGTGGTGATCGTGGATCCCTCACCCTGGTTCTCAACGTTCCACTCCAACACAAGAGGGTGCCCGGCCTCTATGTCACCTGTGTTGGTAGCAATACTGAGATCCGTAACCGCCAAGTCAGGAGAATAGTAGTTGATGGTCATGGCGGTCGCGCTATGACCGGTATTGTTTGCGTTATCAAGTTCAAAGACACGATCATCATGATCCGCCTTGACCAGCAAATAGTAGTCACCCTCAACGCCATTGGGGAGTGTATAGCTCGCTGTACGTGTATAGGCGTTAGGCTCACTGGGCCAAGCATCCAGCCCCCCCGAATAGGCATGCTGGCCTAAATAGAGATCAGCCTCATCCAGTACGGTATCCGTAGACAGGTAGAGTCGATCATACCAATAGTTGTTCGGTGTTCTGGTGGCACCGTGGTTTTCCACCTCATAGGTGATCGTCACCGCGTGCCCCGCCAAGGCCTGGTTAGGCGCATCCACACGAATCACCTCGAGATCCGGTGGCGGCGTCAGAGTCACTGCGGTAGGCGTGGTATCCAAACCAGCATTGTTGTTTTCCCACGCGTGCTCGTAGACATGATTATTGAAGTCGGTCACCACGAAGAAGTAGAATTCACCTGAGACGCCAACAGGCAGGTTTAGAGTTCGGCTACCGCTGTAGCTTTCACCTGAATTCAAGGCACCTGAGTGCCAGATCAAATCCATTGAACGATCACTGTCATCCAGCACGTCATCCTCTGACATGTAGATCCTATCGTACCAACCACTTTGCTGTACGCGCCCCGCACCCTCGTTGGTAACGGCCCAGGAGAGGGACATGGGCTGGCCGGAGAAGTACCTTCCGGGTGCATTAACGCCGGTTACCTGAAGATCCGGCGGCGGTGTCAACTGTACGGCCACTGCTGGGGTGCCCATAGTGTTGTCATCTTCGTGCTGATACTCATATACATTATTGCGTATATCAGTCGTCACCACAAAATAGAAGTCACCCTCGATACCCTGAGGCAGGGTTGCCGTAAGACTGCTGGCATAACTATCGCCCGGTGCCAAATAGCTGGGGTTCTGCACCTGCCCAAGGTATGTATCACTGGCATCATAGAAAGGATCTAGAGACAAATAGACCTGGTCGAACCAACTGGTTGCACTGGTAGCAGCCGTACCGGTATTGGTGACCTCCCAACTGATCACCGTCTCCTGGCTGGAGAAGGGATCGGTGGGCGGTGTGATACCGGTCACCTGTAAGTTGGGGAAGGGCTGTGGTATGACAACCATGGGTACAAGTGAAATTCGACTATTGTTACCCTCATTGGTATTTTCGTAGATACTGTTCCCGGCATCGGTGGCCACCACTACCCAATGATCACCCTCAATACCATTTGGCAGGGTAATCGTCTGTGTACGGGTTACGCTCTCACCGGCACCAATCTGTCCAGTGAAAGCGAAACGTGTGAGGTACAGATCACCACCAGAAACATCATCAGTGGAATAGTAGATGTAGTCGCTCCAGGTACCTTGGGCGGTACCATCCCCCTGATTTGACAGGGTCCAAGAGATGGGAATTTCCTGACCGGTAAGTGCCTCGGTCGGTACCACAACGTCACTAACCACGAGGTCTGCATAAGGAGCAATGGTCGATACAGCCGTAGTCGACGCGGCATTGTTGGTCTCGGCACTACCGCCAGCGTTGTATTCATACTGGTGACTGCCTCCATAACCATCAGCGGTAACCGTAATGGTCAGGTCGCCTACACCGGCATCACCATTGGGCAGGGTGAAGTCATATGAGCGAAGCAGTGACTCACCGGCACCAATATGGCCCTCTGATCCACTGTTATGGTAGAGGTAGGTGCTAAGCAGTGTGTCACCTGTGGTGCTATTCTCAACCCGAATGAGGTCGTACCAGGAGCTCTCTGTTGCCACATCACCGCTATTCAAATCTTCCCAGGCGATGGTCAGCACTTCACCTGAATGTAGTGGTGAAGGTGTGGCGGTCAGGTTTTGTACCTGAAGATCGGCATAGAGCGCGATAGTTGATGCTGCCGTCAGTATTGTGCTGTTATTGCTTTCCGCCGTGCCCGTAGCGTTGTATTCGTAGTGACTGCTATAGGTATCAGCGGTGATAGTTATTTCCAGAGCACCCACACCGGCATCCCCGTCAGGCAGGGTAAAGTTGAAAGAGCGGGTGAGGAACGCGTCGGCATCGACATCACCTTCGGCCGCACGATTATGATAAAGCGTGCTGTTTACCAGCGTCTGGCTGGTGGTGGTATTAACCACCACGATACGATCGTGCCAAGAGCGGTCCGTCGCCTCGTCACCACTATTCAGGTCTTCCCAGGTGATGGTCACCTGGCCACCCGACTCCGGTGTGGTCGGGGTGATAGCAAGGTTCTGCACCTGCAGATCAACGTAG
>JBEVXT010000683.1:0-12350 GCA_040505955.1 Sedimenticola sp.
ACCGACGATACCGCCCTGGTGCTCTCCGGCAGCAATGAGTCCGGCTCCACGGTGAATGTCTATAACGGCGCGTCACTGTTGGGTGCGGCAATCGTCAGCAGTACAAGCTGGAGCTACACGGCAACGGTGGCCAACGGCACCACCTATCAGTTCAATGTAAAAGAGACCGATGCGGCGGGTAATACCAGTGCAGCAACCAGCAATTTTGCGGTGACCGGTGATACCACGGCACCCACGACCACCATCAGTGACATCGATATCTCGGCGGACACGGGCACCAGTGCATCGGATTTTCTTACCAAGACCGCCTCTCAGACCATTACCGGCACTCTGAGCACGTCCCTTGTCACAGGAGAGATTCTCTATGGCTCGGTGGATGCCGGTGTGTCTTATACGGATGTGACCAGCAAGGTAAGCGGCGCGGCGATCACCTGGGACGGGGCCACCCTCTCCGGCACCAGCTCCATCAAGTTCAAGGTGACCGATGCGGTCGGCAACGACGGATCCGTGGCCACCCAGGCCTATGAGCTGGATACCGATGCCCCGACCCTGGACTCCTCGACCCCTGCGGACAATGCAACTGGTATTGCCATCGGGGACAATATCGTACTGACTTTTGATGAAAATATTCAGGTCGGCACGGGCGATATCGTGATCAGTGACGGAAGCGATACCCGCACCATTGCCGTTGGCAATGCGCAGGTCAACTTCTCGGGAAGCACGGTAACGATCAATCCCACAGCCGATCTGAACAATAATTCCACCTATTATGTCCAGATGGCGAGCGGCGTTATTAAGGATGAGGCGGGTAACGACTATGTTGGCATCTCCGATACCACCACGCTTAATTTCGATACAGTGCCGGCTGCAGGTGCACCGACCACCATCATCAGTGGCATCGATATCGCGTTTGACACGGGAGCCAGTAACGCTGATTTTCTTACCAAGACCGCCTCCCAGGTTATCTCGGGCACCCTGAGCGCGTCCCTGGTCACCGGTGAAATACTGTACGGTTCGGTGAACGGCGGTACCAGCTACACGGATGTCACCAGCAAGGTGAGCGGCACGGACATCGATTGGGGATATCCCAATCTCGTCTCCGGGAGCAGCTCCATCAAGTTCAAGGTGACCAAGGATGGTGTTGACGGTATCGTGGCAACCCAGGACTATGAACTGGATACCACGGCGCCCACCTCCAACTTCAGTACAGTAACCGATGACATTGGCGGTGTCACCGGTACACTCAGTTCCGGCGATACCACGGACGATGCGCATCCGGTGCTTTCCGGCACCTGCGACCCCGGCTCCACGGTGAAAGTCTACGACGGCGCTACACTGCTGGGCACGGCCGTAGTGACCGACACCAGTTGGGAGTATACGGCAACGGTTGCCAACGGCGTCACCTACCAGTTCAATGCGATAGAGACCGATTTAGCAGACAATACCGGCACGGCGACCAGTAACTTTAGCGTGACGGGTAGTAACGTTGACAACACGCCCACCACCACCATCAGTAATATCGGTTTCAATACAGACGGGGGAATAAGTGACTCGGATTTAATTACCTGGGACCATTCTCAGACCATTACTGCCACCCTAAGTGAGCCACTGGCTGCCGATTATACCCTCCACGGCTCGGTGAATAGTGGAGTAACCTGGGTGAATCTCAGCCACTTCAACTTCGTGAGCGGCGTGGACGTCTCATGGGGGGAGTACATCGTCGACGGGACCAACGATGTCATGTTCAAGGTGATCAATGGGGATGACGTTGACGGTCCCGTGGCCAGCCAGACTTATGTATTGGATCAAATTGCTCCGGCCACTACTGTCAGCATCGCCGGTTTTTCGGCGGACTCTGGAAGCAGTGACTCGGATTTTATTACCAATATCGCCTCCCAGACCATCACCGGCACCCTGGGCGCTTCCCTGGTCGCCGGGGAGTACCTCTACGGCTTGGTGGATAATGGGTCGACCTGGACGGATATTACCAGCAAGGTAAGCGGTACGACCTTCTCCTGGGATGGGGCCACCCTCATCGAGGGGAGCGGCTACATCAGGCTCCAAGTGGAAGATACGGCGGGCAATCACGGTCCCCAAGAAGGGGGTGTCTACGAGTTGGATCTCAGCGCCCCGACTCTGACCTCCTCGACCCCTGCGGATGATGCAACCGACTTTTCCAGCGCATCGAATATCACCTTGACATTTGATGATGATGTTATGGTTGGAACCGGCAATATTCTGATTAGCGATGGGGCGGGGGACACTCGCACCATCGCTGTTGGTGATGATACACAGGTCAGCATTTCAGGAGATACGCTAACGATCAATCCCACAGCCGATCTGAACAACAGTTCTACCTATAATGTCCAGATGGCGAGCGGCGTTATTAAGGATGTTGCAGGTAACGACTTCGCGGGAATCTCAGATACCACCACACTCAATTTTACTACGTTTGCAGGTGAAACAGCGAACACCACCATTGTGGTATTCGATCTGGTTCAAGGCGTCAGCTCCAGCCACTCTGGCCGCACATTTGATGCCAATGTCAATTATACCATCTACATTGCAATGCATAATACGACGTCGGCCTTGTCCACGGCGGGTGATGGACCAGGATCCTGGGGGCTATGGAACGGTGGTGCCAATCTTGGCTCTGACGATAAGGTAATTGTCGCGGGCAATGGAGCGGGTGGCCTTCTGGGTAGTGGCGGTGGTGTGTTTGGATATATGATGGGTTCTGCGTTTGTCGGAGCTGGTTCTTATATCGCTAAATTCAACAATGGCACAGTGCACAGATACGCCCAAGATGGACATGTCTCGAAGCAGCTGTGGTCAGGAGCTGGCCCCACTGCCTTAGACAATCCTCCTATCATTAACACCATGCCGAGCACCATATTGTTAACACAGGGTCTGGCATAATGCTACCGCAGCATCTAAAGTATCTCTCTGGATAACAGGAGGGTGTAGATGCAATTTCTGGATGTTTTGCGTCGTATGGTGGACTACCGGCAGTTCGCTGAACTGAAAAGTGATGCTCAGGCGTATTGGATGCAAAGTGGTGATGTGCAGGTTTTGCCGCTGCTGGCCATGGCCTGTCTGGATCTGGATGAGAGAGTATCGGCAGATAAGTATTTAACTGAAATTGAACGATGCAAAACAGCGTTTGATATCGATGCCCAGGTGGATCTGGCTGCGGTATGGATTCTCTTGTGGCGAGTAGATGAGGCGATGCTGTTGCTGGATGCTGCACTGGAGCAGAAGCCCGAGCATGCGCTGGCGCTGGCCAGACGCGCATGGTGCTGGCTGCAGCAGGGTGAGCTGGAGAAGGCGCGCAGCCTATATCAGCGCTCGGCCAAGCTGGTGCCGGGGCGTATTCCGATCTATACCAGTCTGGTTTCTCTCCATTTAGAGCAGGATGATATTCGGGCTGCCCAACAGGCGTTGGATGCGGGTATTACCCGGCTTGGGGAGATCTTCACAGAGCTACCGGAAACGGTGGTGGCGCTCAATACCACTCAGTTGCGTGAGTTGCAGTTGGCCATCTGGGTGGCCGAAGAGGATTTTGCCCGCTGTGATGACTGGTTGGATGGAAAACAGGCAGCGCTTGCAGAAGATGAGTGGATAGGGCTGATTGTTCATTACGCCACCCTGTTGGGGCAAAGGTACCGTCATGATCAGGCAGAAGAGCTGTTTCGTGAGGCCTTGAAACAGTACCCTGAAAATATAAATCTGCTTGTTCATGCCGCTGAACTCTCCCAGCTACGGGGGCAGATCATGCCGGCGATGAGAATGCTGAAAAAGGCCATTGAAGTTACAACGAAGCAGGAGAAACCGAGTGCCGGTCTATGGGCTCAGCTATCTGAGCTATTATTGCATCGTGATGTAGGCAGAGCGCGCCATGCTGCGGAAAAATCAGTCGAGTTGACCCAGGCAATGCAGGAGAGTGAAGTCTGCACCTCCGCAATGATTAATATGCTGCGGATACAAGCGAAACAGGCATTGGCTCAGGTTGAGAGTCAGGAACAGAATTTTGAACTGGCAGAATCGATGTTTCGTGAACTGTTGGATGATGATCCGTACTTCGTGCCTGCACTACACGGCCTGGGGCATCAGCAGATGGAGCTGGGGAATATTGATGAGGCAGTTGAACTGTTCGAGCGGGTGAGAGCGATTGCTCCGGCAAAGGGCTATATAGCATTGATTGATGCACGCCGGTTCCCTGAAGATGAAGAGACTTTATTTAAGATCGAAAAGGCTGCGCGCAAGCCAAGTATAAGGGGCGCGGTCAGTGGCGGTATGTTGTTTCAGCTCGCTTCCGCGTGGGAGAAGCGTAAGGACTTTGATAAGGCTTTTGCCCTGGCTGCTGAGGCGAATGATGTAAGTGGACGTTTGCTGAATTACGATGCGAAAGCGCATCGTAATAGATGCGCCCGTATTCGGGCCGGGTTTTGTCCGGAGCTTTATCAGCATCGCAAGGGTTATGGCATCGACAGCCAGGTGCCTGTATATGTGCTGGGAATGCCACGCTCCGGCACAACGCTGGTGGAGCAGATCCTGGCAGGGCATAGTGAAATATTCGGTGCTGGAGAGTTGGGTGTCATTTCTCAGGTGACCCAAGGTTTGGAACGTTGGGAACGCCGCGTGGGTTCAGGTCGTCACTACCCTGAATGTGTGGATGATATGAGCCTGGCGGAGACCAAAGATATCGCTGAAAACATTCTGAAAGAGTTACAGGAGTATCAGCCGGATGCGAAGCATATTGTCGATAAGCTGCCGCACAATTTTGAGAATATTGGATTGATCAAGTTCCTCTTTCCCCAGGCGAAAATCATCTCAGTGAGGCGTGATCCCCGTGATATTGCTATATCCAACTATTTTCTCCAATATCAAGCCGCCTTTTCCGGTATGGGATTTGCCTATGACCTGCCGGATATTGGAGAGCAGCTAGCCGACCACAATATGATAATGCACCACTGGCACCAGCTCTTTCCCGGCGAGATTCTGGAGATCAACTACGAGGATGTGGTCGATGATGTTGAAGCGGCAGCAAGAAAGATGCTCGATTATATCGGCGTAAAGTGGCAGCCCGAGGTGCTGGCGTTCAACAAGCTGGAGAGGCCGGTAAAAACCGCCAGTCTGTGGCAGGTGCGACAGCCCATCTACAAAACCTCCAAGGCCCGATGGGAGCATTACCAGGCGCATCTGGGGCCGTTGATCAAGGGCACCAATGCCAAAATAGAGCCTGATCCGATCACGGATATGGAACGCCTGCCTGAAGCCGGGCTGTTTGTGGATGGTGTGGATCTCTACAATGAAGGCAAGCTTGATGAAGCCGAATACAACTTTAAGAAACTGTTGCACCATGTTCCGGAGCACGCGGCAGCCAACTTTATGTTGGGCATTGTTTATGCCTGCAAAGGCCATCTTGAGGATGCAATCAATTCAATGGAGAAGGGTTTTGAGAAGTGCCCATGGAACAAGGATTGGCGCAAGGACTTGATTCAGGCCTATGAGATGGCTGGGCTGAGCGATAAAGCAGAGGCACTGAAACAGGTTCAAAGCACAGGTGAAGCCAAAGGTGTGGTGTTTTTCAAAAAATATGATGCTACTATTAAAGAGTCTGTCGTAACTCAATGAATAGAGGGCTGAAATGAAGCTTAGTAAATGTTTCTTTGGATCATTATTGGTAAGCCTGCTTGCTGTGCCGACGGCTCTCCTGGCTGAGCAGGGAGCCATTCCCGGGATAGAAGACGTATTCTCTGCTGTGTTGACTCAACATCCGGCACTAAGTAGTACAAAAGCAGAAATAAACGCCAGAGAGTTTTTAGGTGACAGTGCGCGTGCCGGGCGTTACCCGAGTTTGACTTCACAGATTGGCATTCTGCATAAGGATAAACCCACATTTACACTTAGAGCGCGCCAACCTGTGTGGGCTTTTGGGCGTATCGATAACAGCATTGAGTATGCTGATGCCGATGTACTTGCCGGTCGGGCCGAGTTGCTGCGCGTCAAACGCGAACTGCTGGAGCTGAGCGCGATTGCTTACGCTGATGTTTTGAAGGGCTATCAGTTGCAACAGGTAATTGACGAAGATATTACCAGCCATGACCTTTTACACCAACAGATTCAAAGGCGTGAGCGGGGGCAACTCGCTTCCAGAGCTGAAACCAAACTGGCGGCCCTGCGACTCATGCACTCCCGTGCACAGAAAAAGCGTATAGAGGGTGAACTCCTCACCGCTCAGAATGACCTGCAGTCGTTGACTCAGATGCCGATCAAGCAGTTGCAGCCACTAGCAAAAAATCTAACGGAGCTGCCGCTAGTGGTGAGTGAAGTGGAGAGAGTGGCACTGAAAAATAGCGCCACTATTCAACACAACAAGCGTTTGCTGGACCTGGCTAAAGCCGATAGCAAGCTTACAAAAACAAGGTTCATGCCAACGGTCTATCTACAGGCGGAGAAGCATAACAACCAATCCGGCTATGCTGATGGTAATAAATATAGCCTGATTATGGATATCAGTCTGGACGGGATGGGGTTTGTTGCCGTAGGGAAGTCAAGAGCTGCAGGGGCTCGGGAAATTGCCGCCAGGGAACGCTTGACCGATGCCCGCAATGAACTGCTTCGCGATATTCGTGGTCTGCTCCAAAATCGTCAGATACAACTGGAGCTGGCTGACGCACTACAGCAGTCGGTGGCAGAGTTTGATGGCATACTGGACTCTTACAAGCGACAGTTTGAAGCGGGGCGCAAGGCGTGGCTGGATGTGCTCAATATTCAACGGGAATTGACAGAAGAGCGGTTGCAGTTAGCCCGTGCCAAGAGTGATGGGATGGTCTACACATTGCGTCTAAATGCAAAAATCGGTAGTTTTGATGAATTAGCAGGTCCCCTCTAAGAATCGGTACGAATGACAACCACACAGGAGCCGCAACCGTCGAATATCGACCCTCGCTTGCTACTGAGGTTGCTGAAAGCGCTTGGCGTACCGATTAAAGCTAAGGTATTAAAACAGGCCTGTAGCAAGGCCGGGCAGGATCTTCCGCAGCAGGTAAGTTCTGTGGATTGGTTGCAGCAGGTTCTGGTTGAGGCACAACTCAAGGGTGTACAGCCAGTCCAGCTTGGTTGGCGGCGATTTGATCAGCGCCTGCTCCCTGCCCTGGTATGCCATGAGGGCGTCTGGTATCTGGCTCAGCAGCTGGATACAGAGACCATCGATCTGATCGATGAGGCGGGTAAGACTCTCCAGTGTGCCGAAGAGCGGCTGCAGAATGCCATCGTACTTTGGTTGCGCGCCCCGGCCCGAAAAAGACGCTCCTTTTCTCTCTGGGGGAACCGGGCGGCAGGTCTGGTGTGGAGAGAGCTGTTCCGCGAGCCCGGCTGGTTGTTCAAGACATTGATTGCAACAGTCATTGTCAATCTGCTTGCCATATCCACCTCAATCTTCGCCTTGCAGGTCTATGACCGGGTGGTGCCAACACAGGCCTACGCCACGCTCACTACGCTGGTAGTGGGTATGGGGCTGATTGTCTCCCTGGACTGGTTTCTGAAAACGCTGCGGGCGCGTGTGCTCGATAGCATGGCCTGTGCGGTTGATAAACGAACCTCACAAAAGGTATTTGACCACCTCTTACATCTGCAGCTGGATATTCAACCACGCAGCCTGGGCACCTTGGCGGCACAGGTCAGCGGCCTCGATTCAGTGCGGCAATTCTTGTCTTCGAATATCATCTTTGCACTCATGGACATGCCTTTCGCGCTGCTCTTTATCGCATTAATTGCACTCATTGGCGGGGTAGTCGCCTGGGTCTACCTGCTTTTATTTCCCGTGGCGCTACTGCTGGGTTATATCACACAGCACCGTCTGCGCCGTTTGATGCGTGAACAGATGATGCGGCACAACGAACGTCAGGGCATATTGGTGGATGCCATTCGTGGTGCCGAATCTATACGTTCTGCCAATGCCACCTGGCGCTTTTCGCAACAGTGGCAGACCATTACCGCATCCATTAATGGTTTTAATATTCAGCAGAAGGCGATCAGCAGTTTCACCACGGTGACCACCTCCAGTCTCTCGACCTCAGCCTATGTGAGTGCGGTAGTGGTCGGTGTCTGGCAGATTGAAGCGGGTAGTCTGACGATGGGTGGCTTGATCGCCTGTAGCATCCTTGGTGGTCGTGTCATTGCCCCCATTGCACAGAGTGTGCAGCAACTGGCCCAGTGGCAAAATGTCACACAGGCGTTGCAGATGGTCAACGAAGTGCTGCTGCTCGATCGGGAGCGGCGTGAAGATCAGCACCTACTGCTGCCCGAACAGCGCCCCGACTCCATAGAGTTGGAAAAAATCCGTTTTGCCTATCCCCAATCCCCCATTCAGCAGATAGATATTCCCAAACTGTCATTCAAGGCGGGGGAGCGGGTGGTGCTGTTGGGTCCTGTGGGCTGCGGTAAATCAACACTGCTGAAGATTCTGGCTGGGCTCTATCGCCCCAATGAGGGGCGTATCCGGTTGGGTGATGCCGACTTGTGGGAGATCGACCCGCAGATAGTGACCAGCCATCTCAGCTATCTACCCCAAACGGTCCATCTCTTCAAAGGGACTTTGCGCAGCAACCTGGCGCTCTCCGGCACCGCAGGAGACTCAAGACTGCTACATGTGACACGGGAACTTGGTGTCGATGAAATTGCCCTCGGCAGCCCCTTAGGCATGGATCTCCTCATCAGCGAAGGGGGGGAAGGCTTGTCCGGTGGTCAACGGCAACTGGTGGCACTGGCGCGGGTGGTGATCAACCAGCCCCACATCTGGCTGTTGGATGAACCCACCGCTTCACTGGATAGTGAGAGTGAGATGAGGGTTTGGCGGGTACTCCAGGAGAATATAGGGCCAGAGGATATTCTGATTGTCGCCACCCATAAACCCATGCAGGCCCTCAAGCTGGCAACCCGGATCATTGTGATGAGCCAGGGTGAAGTGTGGCAGGATGGTAAGCCGGAGGTGGTCATCCCTCAAATGCAGGCACGGGCCACCATGGGGCAGCAAAAAGGCGGGCCGGGTGGGTCGGCACAAAACAGAGGGAGCATGCCGCGTGTGGTCTGAGCGGAGGTATGATGAAGATAACCGTGCCGTACAGGCCAAGGTCAAGCGGCTGCAAAGTTACCATCTTCGTAGCCATGGCCTACTGCTGACTGGGCTGTTCCTGGCCCTCATTGCCTTCGGATTCTGGGCATCCACCTTTCGTATCGATGAAGTGGCAAAGGCAACTGGCGAAGTGATTGCCAGTAGTCGTGTTCAGGTGATCCAGGCGGTGGATGGCGGCGTACTCTCAGAGCTTCATGTGAAGGAGGGCGACCGGGTCAAACCGGGACAGATTCTTGCGCGGCTTGATCAGACGCGGGTGGGGGCCTCTGTAGCAGAGGTAAAGGCGCGCCTGTTCTCTCTGAAAGCCAGGGCGATTCGTTTACGTGCAGAAGTTACGGGGACCAAAAAGATGGTGTTTCCCGATATATTCGCAAATGAACTTAAAGAGATAGCTGATGTTGAGTCGGCACTTTTCAGGCAGCGCCGCACCGGCTTGAGGGAGGAGCTGAGGACACTCAGAGTGGCGGTTCGTCTCTCCAAAAAAGAGCTGCAACTGACAGAGAAGCTGGGGCGTGATGGTGATGTCAGCGGTCAGGAGCTGTTGCGTGCACAGCGCGGTTTGAATGATGCAGAGGCCAGGCTGATCAATCGCCGTAATCGTTTTTTGGAAGAGGCGCGTATAGAACTGACCAGAGCAGAGGATGAGATCGCTCAAAACGAGCAGGTCTTGACCCGCCGTCAACAGGAACAGGACGATAGTGTTTTTACCGCCGTTCTCCCTGGTATTGTCAAAAACATTCGAGTGACCACCGTTGGCGGCGTACTGCGTGTCGGTGAAGAGATCATGCAGATTGTACCGGTGGATGATGATCTGGTGGTCGAGGCCAAGGTGAGTCCGACCGATATTGCCCGAGTCCGCCCTGGGCTGGCTGCCACCATCCGTTTCGATCCTTTCGACTACACCATCTACGGCGGCGTCAAGGGCGAGGTGATCTACGTCAGCGCCGATACGCTCAAAGAGGAGACCTCTCGGGGGATAGAGACTTACTATCGTGTACGCCTCTCACCCAAGACAATCCCGGTAGTATCAACGATCGGTCGATCGCTGGATATTTTACCGGGAATGACCGCCCAGGTGGATATTCGAACCGGTGATCGAACCCTGATGGACTTCCTGCTAAAACCATTACGAAAAACACTCTCTGAATCCTTTGGTGAACGCTAATGGCAACCCCCGGTAGCCGTGAGGCCGCACTGCTTACCCGTCGTGCGCGCAGCGCGCCAGAGGGGAAGCAAAGTAGGCATCCGAACACGGCGTCCAGTCAGTGACCAGGACGTCCGGGGCACTAATAGGTTGTCGAAGGCCGAGTCTATTTTGGGGGCTGCGGGCGACCCAAAATCTTTCACGAGGTCGAAGACTCACTTATGCGTTCGAGTGGGCTGCCGATTTATGCAGATTGAGGCGGCACACTAGCAAATGGTATTTGCCTGGCAAAATATGATCTTGATAAACCAGCATATAAGATATTTGTAACCACCTGATCATTCAAGTATTATTATCTATATCTTCGGCTTGATCAGCCATAGCCTTCCAGAAAAGATTATGGCGGATGTGCTCGAAGCGGGATGAATTAATGATCATGGAAGGCAAAATGAGCAATATCGCTCTCATTAGCTTCGCAGTTAAGAGTCGTCGCTTATGTGGCTAACCAGGGGTATACCATTAACATATTGCATAATTGTTTTACTCGGTGGGAAACGACTTTCCGGCTTCTGCGGGGTATATCGCGTATCTCCTTGATAAAGAAACCGGCTAGACATCTAGGGCGCCAAGTCTATAGTGACCTCAACCTGCAACAGACGTTCGACTGGTTATGCCACCAGTCCGAAAAAGGGGATGGGGCGCATCCCAACAGCGATATCGGAAAAGTGGAAAAAGGCTTCGATTTTCTCGGATTTCATTGCCGCCCCACCGGCTTGCGGGTAGCTGACGCGGCGCGATCACGGCGGGATGAGAAAGCGGCCCGGTGCTCTCCAGGGATGGACGAATGTCGTGGGAGGCACGACTGCACGGATGCAGGAGGTAGAGCGAAGCAGGAAGCCCGAGCCGAGGATGCCGGGAACGACCTTTATGAGCAAGGCGTGTCGAAACGGCGCATTAGGGCCTATCTGGCACGGTGGTTCGGGTGGGCTTGTATGGTGGGGGTGATGTGCGCCAACGCCGCATCCTTCGACCCTCCGGTGACGTGTAGCACCGCGTTAGAGGAAGACAGTGACCCTGATCATCTCCCAGCCTATAGGATGAATTGGACCAATGATACCTGTTTGTCTTATCAAGGTGACGCAAATGAATACAATATAAACACCCATGGCTCGAAGCCTATCACTATCCTCGTTCCAGACTTGTTACCGCTACCGGCTGCCTCCAACCCAGTGAAGATTTTCTTCTATAATGGGTCAGGGGTGAATATACCTGCATCTCAGGTCACCACTACATGCGCCACCGGTAGCGTAGGGGCAGATGGCAACGATTATGGTACGACTGTGAGCCTGAGCGTTGGTGGCTCCTGCGTGCTAACCACGCGTGCTAGTCTTGGTGTATTTGACTATCAGTATAGTGGCACCTTGAGCCGGACAGCAGGTGCTTATGCGCTTGCAGCCGGAGGAACCGTCTCGCGGTTAACTGTTTTACCCACCGCCACCTTCAATCCCGCAGGCGGCGCAATAGGCGTTGCAGCAGACTCCAGCATCACCATCACCTTTAACCATGCGATCAGACTGCTCAATAATTTTGCAGTAACAGATGCCAATGTGGATGATCTGATCACCCTCAAAGATACCAATGACAGTGGCAGTGATATTGGATTCGACGCCACGATCAACGCGGGCAAGACGGTCATCACCATCACCCCCACCAGTGTCTTCTCCGGTGGACAGGTGGTCTATGCGGCCATCGGCGCAACGGTAGAGAATGCCTTAAATACCGCCATAACAGCTACCAACGCAACCTTTACGGCGGCGGCAGTGGACAGCACCGAGCCCACCGTCACCTTCGACCCCCTGGATTCCGCAACCGCCGTTGCGGTGGGTTCAAGCATCACCATCACCTTTGACGAGGCGATCCGGAATATCGATGATTCGGAAGTGACCGACGCCAATGTGGATGCCCTGATCACCCTAAAAGATACCAATGGGAGCGGCAGTAATATCGGATTCGACGCCACCATCAACGCGGGCAAGACGGTCATCACCATCAATCCCACCAGTGACT
>JBEVXT010000684.1:0-7041 GCA_040505955.1 Sedimenticola sp.
TCGATCATCGCCTTGGGATGGCTGCTGAGGTGGATCTTGGCAGCCTCCACCTTAGCTCTCAGGTCACCCAAAAAGCGATTTTGATCCGCATCCGGAAGGGCGGAAATCAACCCACCGAGGTTCTCTATTCCATACTCAGCCTCGGTTTCCCGGTAGACCTGTCGGCGGATCAGGTCGTCGATATCATCGCCTCCCATCCACATGTCACCGCCCTTCCCCTGTTCAATGAATTGACCATCAGCGATGGTCAGCACTGAGATATCAAAGGTCCCGCCACCCAGATCGAACACCAGAATGGTCTGCCCCTCACCCTCGTCCAACTGATCCACTCCGAAAGAGATAGCGGCAGCCGTGGGCTCCGGCAATAGCCGTTGCACCTTGAGTCCGGCCAACGCCGCAGCGATGCGGGTGGCGTGTTTCTGTTTATCATTGAAGTAGGCGGGAACGGTGACCACGGCGTAATCCACTGTATCGTTTAACTCTGCCTCACAGTCCTGCCGAATCTTGTCGAGGATCTTTGCCGAGATCTGCTCCGGGGTGTACTCCTCACCAGCCAGAACCGTGGCAATACTCTGTTGGGAACCGCTTTCCAAAGGCTTTATTTGATAGTGATAGCGCCCTTCCCCTAATAGCCGTTGCACATCTTCATCATGGAAACCGCGGCCCATCAGGCGTTTGATCGAAACGATGGTATTGGATGGATCCTGTTGCATCCATTCAAGGGCGTGCCTTCCAACCACCAACCGCTTCTTTCTACTTAGCAAACTGGTGCCACCCTGGGAACAGACGACTGAAGGCGTCAGCACTTCGCCTTCGGCGTTGGGGATGATGCGGGTGTCCAGTACTTTGATTCCGGCAACCGAGTTGGTGGTGCCCAGGTCGATTCCTATTGCTTTGGTCATTATGTTTTTCAGTGGTGGTGGTTAGAAGATGGGGTTTGTTTTAAGAGGTGAGGAAGGGTACCAAAAATTACGCAGATAATAAAAGACATTCTGGTGATCGAGTTGAGCGCTCCGCTCGGACTGGAAGCGCTGGCCAACTACATCAGCGGAATGGAGTAATCCTGGATTCTAAGGTTGACTGCTGCTCTGCCACAG
The DNA here is from genome assembly GCA_040505955.1 of Sedimenticola sp. Lineage (GTDB taxonomy): Bacteria > Pseudomonadota > Gammaproteobacteria > Chromatiales > Chromatiaceae > Vondammii. Next base: position 1,098 of record JBEVXT010000684.1, read on the forward strand.
ATAGGAATAGAGAGGACACCCATCAACAGTCATCCATTACATGTGAATTGATGGGTGCTGAACTTGTTCGCGAAGAGCACGTTTCGTAGTCAATCGCGAACAAGTTCGCTCCTACAACACCTCTGTTCCACCATAACTCTGGTTTTTAGGATTTTGGTACAGAGCCGGTTCAAGGATAAAAAGCCACAAAATGCGAGTTTATGTGTGCAGATGATTATTTTTTAACTCAGAAACGGCAAATTTCGGGGGTGAGCTGAATAGTTACCCTATTTTTGATTACGGCCGCTCTCCTGCCCTTTCACCTGAAAGACAGGAGAGTATCAAAACCAGCAACTAATTTGCCTTTTTCAGACCCGGTGGCCAGTGGATAGCCATACCATCCGTGTCCAGAGCGGCCTCTGGCATAGCTTCGCCAACCGTCGGATGGGCGTGGATGGTTGAAATCAGTTCATCAACGGTAGCTTCCAATCGCATGGCTAGGGCTGCCTCGGCAATCAGGTCGGTGGCACGCGGCCCCCATATGTGTACACCGAGAATTTCTCCATACTTCGCTCCTGAAATGATTTTTATGATGCCCTTTCCTTCACTTTCGATAAGGGCCTTGCTGTTCCCTGAGAGTGAGAAAACTCCAGAACGGAAATCCACGCCTTTAGCTTGCGCCTGTTCTTCGCTTAAGCCGACGGTTGCAATTTCCGGGTGGGTGTAGATGCAGGCCGGGACGATATGGCCAAAATAGGCGGGGTTATGGCCCAACGCATGTTCAACGGCAGCAACTCCCTGAGCAGAGGCAACATGGGCCAGCATCATCAAACTGCTGCAATCGCCGACGGCATAGACATTCGGGATATTTGTTAAAAAATTCGCATCGACCTGAACCCTGCCACGATCCATAATTACACCAATTTCTTCCAGACCCATACCACCTGTCCGAGGCCGCCGGCCTACTGCAACCAAGACCTTGTCAGCGGGCAGTTCATTTTTTCCACCTCCTTGATCGACAAGAACAAGTAAGTCCGAGCCTTGTTTTCTTACTTCTTCCAAACGGGCTGCGGTAATGATCTTAATACCCTTCTGGACAAGATCATCGTGAACCAGACTGACAATCTCACTGTCGATTCCGGGCAAGATCTGCGGCAACATCTCGACAATCGTCACTTTTGTCCCAAAGGAGTTATACATGGCGGCAAATTCAACGCCGATAACACCACCGCCAATAACCACCATCGAATCGGGGACGCTTTTTAGATTGAGGGCTGCTGTGCTGTCTATGATTCCCTCAAGATCAGCACCTGGGAACGGTATCCTGGTCGGCTCTGAGCCAACCGCCAGAATGATAGCGTCAGTGTCAATACAGGTGCCATCAATTTCTATCTGGTTGATACTTTTCAGTTGAGCATGTCCACGATGCACCTGAACTTTATTTGCCTTTAAAAGCCCATCGACACCTTTAACCAACCGCTTGACCAAAGCTTTTTGATAATCCATGGCCGCTGGCCAGTCAAGCCTGACGTTGTCCGCCTTGATCCCTATGGACTCACCCTTGAGCAGCGTCTGATAAGCCTCGGCGACATGCAATAACGCTTTGGTCGGAATACAACCCACATTAAGACAAGTTCCTCCAAGAGCATTTTTTTCAATCAGATGAACCTGAGCCCCAAGTTGGGCGGCACGAATAGCAGCCACATAGCCTCCCGGCCCACCTCCGATAATTGCTATTTGTTTGGACATCGAGACGTTCTCCTTCTTTAATCAAACAAATGTTTTTATATTTTTATTTACAAGAGCAGCAGCGGTTGCTCTAGCAACTGACGTAGTCGGGCAAGAAACTGAGCCCCGACAGCACCATCTATCAAGCGATGGTCAAAGGAAAGACAGAGGTTCATAATTGGCTTGATCACAACAGCACCGTCCTGCACCACTGGTCGGTCGATGATACGACAAACACCCAAAATTGCACTTTCCGGTTGGTTAATAATCGGGGTGAAGTGGTCAATACCAAACATGCCAAGGTTCGATACGGTAAATGTCCCCTCGCTTATCTCTTCCTTACCAAGTCCACCATTGCGAGCTTTTGTAGATAAAGAAACAATTTCCTCATGCACTGCAGTGATCGTTTTGTAATTCGCATTTTTGATTACAGGGACGATCAAGCCATTTTCCAGAGCTACGGCTATCCCGACATTTACAGCTTCATGGCTGACAATTTCCCCATCAACTAAACTGGAGTTGACCATTGGAAAATCAGTCAGCGCCTGGGTTGTGCTCTTCACAATGATGTCGGTGTATGAAATCTTCACTTCTGAAGCTTGAGTCAGCTTTTGTCTCAAGTCCGAGGCGGCAGACATGTCGATCTCGGCAGTCATATTGACGTGCGGAACAGTTTGCCAACTCATACTCATGCGCTCGGCAATGACTTTGCGCATGCCTGTTAACGGAACTGCGGTAGACGCCGCGTTGACGACTCCGCTATCCATCGAAAGCTGTGAAATCTTCGTCTGCACATCAGCTTTCATGATACGTGATTCTTTATTTATAGCCGCCAAATCAATGTCGTTCTCTTCGGCAATCTTCACCGCAAGAGGGGAGGCTTTAACTTTATTCTCTTCAATATGTTTAAGGATATCTCGCTCGACAATACGACCATCTGGCCCAGTTCCAGCCACTGTCGTCAGGGTGATATTTTCCTCTCGGGCAATTCGCCTGGCGATGGGAGAGGCCTTTAGCATGTCACCAGTTCTTACTTCTTGAGCCGATACCACAGTGGTTTCCAGGCTGGCAGAAGAGGGGACTTCGACAGACTCCTCTTTCTTGCTTTCTGCTCGAATCACTTTTTCGCCCTGCTGACCAATAATTGCCAAGGGGGCTTTGACTGGTGCAACATCCCCTTCCGGCACCAGGATCTCCAGCAGCGATCCCTCCAGGGTCGATTCCACCTGATAATTGACCTTTTCGGTTTCTATATCGACAAGGATGTCTCCCAAGGCAACCGGATCCCCAACGGATTTAAGCCATTGAAGAATAGTCCCCTCGGTCATCGTCAGCCCAAGTTGCGGCATCGTAAATTCTGTAGCCATTATTTAAATTCTCCTACGTTGTAGACTTATGGATTACCTGACGACAGCAAGGACACCTTCGACAATGTCTTTGACACCCGGGAAAAAGGCATCTTCAAGCGGAGGACTGAACGGTGGGACTACATTTGATGCGGCCACTCGTTTCACCGGAGCATCCAGATAATCAAATACCCCCTCCATGATCTGTGCTGCGATCTCACCGCCAAAACCACTTCTTTGGATCGCTTCATGAACGACAACGGCCCTGTGGGTTTTTTTCACGGAAGTTTCAATCGCCTCCCAATCAAGAGGAACAAGCGTTCTGAGGTCGATGACTTCAGCATCGATTCCCTGTTGTGCAAGTTGTTTGGCTGCCTCTAAGGCAAACAGCACCTGACGAGAATATGTAATGATTGTGACATCTTTCCCCGGTCGCTTTATGTCAGCCTTCCCGAGCGGAATCAGATATTCCTCTTCTGGTACCTCCCCCTTCTGGTTGTAAAGAACCTTGTGCTCTAAAAAAATCACTGGATCGTTATCGCGAATCGCGGTTTTAAGGAGACCTTTGGCATCATATGGGGTTCCGGGAGCCATTACCTTCAATCCCGGGATATGTGTAAAAAGAGTTTCCAAGCTCTGAGAATGCTGACCAGCATTCCGACGACCAGCACCACCAGGAGCACGGATGACCATGGGAACATCAACTTGACCACCTGTCATATAGCGCATTTTGGCAGCTTGGTTGGCAATGGGATCAAAACAAATAGGGGCAAAATCAACATACATCAATTCCACAACAGGCCTCAGACCACGCATAGCGGCTCCAACAGCCATCCCGGTAAAACCTGACTCTGAGATAGGAGTGTCTATCACACGATCAGCTCCGAACTCTTCCATAAAACCCTTATAGATGGCGAAAACATTTCCCATCAGCCCAATATCTTCTCCCAGGAGAATCACAGATTCGTCTCGGGTCATTTCTTCATGCACAGCCTCACCGATCGCGGCGCCATAAGTTATGGTTCTCATCGGTTGACACTCCTTTCATTCGCATCGGCATAAACGTCTGTTTTCAATTCATCCACTCCCGGATAGGGAGAATTAATGGCAAATTCAACCGCCGATTCAATTTCCTGATTGATTTCAGCGTCGATCAAGTCCAGCTCTTTTTTGCTGGCAAGACGTCCTTTGAGTATTTCGGCACGTATATTACTGATCGGATCTCGTGCTTTCCAATGTTCAACCTCCTCCTTCGTTTTATACATCTGGGGATCACCCTCGTAATGACCTCTGTGCCGATATGTTTTTGCTTCAATCAACGTTGGTCCCTCGCCTTTCAGGGCTCTTTCAACGGATTCTTTAACCGTCTCATAAACAGCAAAAACATCATTTCCATCAACAATTTTTCCCGGAATATTATAGGCACTGGCTCGATCTGCAATGTGCTCCGTATTGCAGACGCGGTCGATGCACACTGACACTCCGTATTGGTTGTTCTCACAAAAGAATATGCAAGGAAGATTCCATGCTGACGCCATGTTGATGGCCTCGTGAAATGATCCCTGGTTTGATGCAGCATCACCGAAAAACGCCAAAGTCACCTCATCGGTTTTGCGAATTTTTGAAGCCAATGCTGAGCCAGCGGCAATCGGGATTCCAGCGCCCACGATTCCGTTGGCACCCAATATCCCGACATCGATATCGATAATGTGCATGGAACCGCCTTTCCCACTGCAGTATCCAGTCGCTTTGCCAAACAATTCCGCCATCATGAGGTCGGTCTTGCCACCTTTCGCCAGACAATGCCCATGGCCACGATGTGTTGAGGTGATAAAATCAGTTTCACGAAGCGCCAGACAAGCTCCTACGGCAGATGCTTCCTGGCCTGCACAGGTATGAATATTCCCAGCCATAGAGCCTTGCATAAACAATTCAGCGGCCTTCAATTCAAATTGGCGAATTCGGAACATCTCCTTATAGACATGGAGCACCTTTTTCTTTCCGTACTTCTTAAGTTCCACAGATCATCTCCCAGCTTTAAAATATTTGTATCTAAAAATGTTTAAAAATGTTGTCACCCAGCTCCATTTTATCCATCATGAAATCACCATCAATATCCGTTATAACTCCGGTGATATAATCTGAAAAATCAGAAGCAAGGAACACTGCAGCCGTTGCAATGCCCTCAGGTGTTCCAACACGCCCTAAAGGTATACTTTTGATCACCGACTCCCCCCTGTTCACCCATGAACTGGGCCGACATTTCAGCTTTAGTCAGACCGGGAGTCGAGAAATTTGGTTCGGTATATGATGCCAGCACTGGTCACCAATGAATTGATCTGGTCAAAACCAGCCAGAGAGTTATCTACCATACGTCGTACATCTTTTTTAACACATCGGTGAGGAGGGATTGTGGTTCGATTTTGGCCACCTTGGCACAGGCAGTAGTCACCGAAGCGAGTGCTGTTTCATCAGATTTACCAGTACTACATTAGCACCTGACTGAGCCAGAAACAGGAACAGCTCAGCGCTGATTCCATTTGCAGCACCGGTAACGATGCAAGTTTTTCCTATGCAATCCCAACTGCAATCGATCTTGATTTCCCTCATGCATTTTTCTGATTAATTTTCCTGGACTGAATCAGAGTAACCTGATTAGCTATCCAAACCGTTATTAAGTCTGTCGTAAGCTGGGTAGTCCGATACCTGTTGATGAAAAACCACCGTCGACGGCGATAACCTGCCCCGTTACATAACTAGCATCGGGTCCGCTGAGGAATAGAATCATATTGGCAATTTCATCTTCTGTTCCATAACGGTTTAGCGGAATAGTGTCGTGATAAGCGGCACGAATATCCACGCTGTGTACCTTTTTAGACATGGCCGTATCA
>JBEVXT010000685.1:0-6650 GCA_040505955.1 Sedimenticola sp.
TGAAGCGTGAATGGTGGGATAGAATTCTCGATCTACATCAAAGTTTAACACACTAAACCGGTAAGTTGAGCCCACAGGCCACTTGCATGTGTTCACCACAAGGGGGCATACATAATGATATACAGTAGTATAGAGGGAGGGTGCACGTACCCAATACGAGTCGTAAAGTTGCGCCCATAGGCCACTTTCTAATCAAACAGTTGTGATTGAAGTTCCGCATTGCATACAAGGGGGGCTACATATATACGGTTTTACAGTAGTATAGTGAGGGTTGCACAGCCCCCAATACGAGCCGGAAAGTTGCGCCCATCGGCCGCTTTCTATACAAACGTTTGTCACGATGTCGAAGAATAAAAGTAAAATAAGAAAGTTAGAAGCGCGCATAGAAGAGTTAACCGAAGAATTAAACGCATCAAAACTAGATCAGGAATCAATGGATTCCGAGTTGGATGAGAAACCACCAATAACGAAACACAAAAACATGCCAGAAATTAAAGCGCCAATCTTCAGAGGAACAGACACAGAAGACTTCGCGGCATGGCTTCGAAACTACGAGCGTGTAGCGGAAATTAACAATTGGTCCAAAGAATTCTGTATTAAGCATATATCAACGGTGTTGCAAGATGAAGCCAATAGTCGTTACTGGGACTGTAGCTTGGATGAGCGCCTTGTTTGGGAATTACTAATACCGGCACTGCAAAGAAAATTCTCGCCTGAAAGTAATAGGGCTACATTCGAGGCAGCATTGGAGACCAGAACACAGTTGCCAAGTGAAAGCCTAGACAAGTATATGTCAGAGTTGAAAATATTGTCGAAGAAAGCTTATCCAGATTGGGAAGACAAATACAGAGATAAATTAGTAACAAAGTACTTCACCGATGGAATCGATGAACATCTCAGAATATGGGTCCTTCAATCAAATCCAAAGAATGCAGATGAGGCGCTACAAGCTGCGCTGAGATCAAATGCAAACTTACAGAGAAAAGCCTCAGTAAAAGAGAAAGATAGTGCAAAAACTGGCAGTGCAATGGTTGGTGCAACCCAAACTTCGGAAACAAGTAATTTGGCCGAGGCTATAGCAATAGCTCTTGAACGGCGAGGTATTGGAAACAACAATGCATCAACAAATAGACAAGATAGCGGCGGTTATAGAGGTTACAATACCGGTTACAGGGGACGTGGCCGAGGCTATAGAGGACGGGACCGCCGTCAAGCCCCGAGAGGAAATTGCCACGCGTGTGGTCAACAGGGCCATTTCTGGAGGGATGCAGTTTGTCCCAAATCACCAATGTTTCAACAGAATGGGTTGGCGGGAAACGAATAAGGGGTGGGACGATAACGACCACAACCCCACCCCAAACAGAGCAGCATGTTGGTCATTCCTTATCAAATGTGGACAGCGCTAAGGGAACCACCGTGACAGTGAAATGTCAGATTGGGGGCCTACAAGTGTGTGCACTTGTCGATACGGGTGCCCAGGTCACACTAATTAATAAGGAGACCTATGACAAAATACCAAACAAACCAGGATTAATTAAGACAAAGTTGAACATTAATGGACCAAATTGTGAATCCTTGGGAGTAAATGGTGTAATTAATATTGACCTGTCAGTCGGTGGGGTAGTAAGGACTTGGCCAGTATATGTATGTAAGAATATTTCTCAATCAATGATATTGGGAGAAGATTTCATGCGCAATGAAGGAGCTGTTATAGATTTTTCTACAAACACCTTATCATTTGCAAACACTACATCTCAGTTACTATATCAACAAGCGCTGGAGATTTGCCGCGTGAGTGTATCAGAAACTGTTGATATACCAGCACGAACAATGCTACACTTAAGTTGTCATGTAGCTGGAGGGAGATCTAAAGAAAACATGTCGGGCGTACTGGAACCGGCAGAGACGTTTGAAGATAAATATAGTGTAGGGGTAATTAAAGTAGCAGCTGTGGTAAAACAAGGTGAAATTCCTGTAAGAATGTTCAATTCATCAGAAACATCGGTACGTGTTTGGAAAGGGAGTACAGTTGGCCAGTTACATCCGTTGTTAGACGAGACATGCATTTCACAGTCTGTACCAAAATGTTGCTTCTTTGTACAGGCAAATAACAACTACATGAATGCAAAAACAGCCTCTGTGCATCAGGTAGAAACAGCTGATAATCTCGCACGGTTAGAGGCGGAAATGAAAGGATTATTCCCTATTAAGAACCCGAGTATATCTGAGGAGGAACAATCATTGCATTATGAAATATTGGCAAAGCATTCTGAAGCCATTTCCAGGGGCCCTCAGGACATTGGCACAGCTGTCTCTGTGAAACACACAATTGATACGGGAGGAGCTCACCCATGTAAGGTAACACTTCGACGCATGTCTCCGGTTAAAAGAGAAGAGATTAGAGAAGAGGTGCAGGCCATGTTGGATGAAGGCATAATAGAGCCCTCGAACTCCCCGTGGTCAGCTAATGTTGTCTTAGTTCACAAGAAAGATGGAGGGCGTCGCTTCTGCATTGATTACCGAGCACTCAACTTAGTTACTAAAAAAGATAGCTACCCCTTACCACGGCCAGATGACATCTTGGACTCTCTGACGGGAGCGCTCTACTTTAGCCATTTTGATCTTGTTCGCGGCTACTGGCAATTTCTTGTGGAAGAAGGTGATCGAGAGAAAACGGCATTTTCCACTCCAGATGGACACTATCAATTTAAAAAAATGCCGTTTGGTTTGACGAATGCGCCAGCCACATTCCAGAGAGCAATGGACGTCATTCTGAAAGGGTTATCTTGGGTAGATTGTGTGGTCTACCTTGATGATGTAGTAATATTCGCACAATCTCTAGAGGAACACCGACGAAAATTGGAGGATGTCCTGTCTCGACTTCAAATGGCCGGCCTGAAAGTAAAGCCAGAAAAATGTGAGCTACTACCATTAGAGATGACGTTACTCGGGCATATAGTATCTAAAGATGGGGTACGTGTCGATCCCGCGAAAGTGCAAGTCATTAGCGAATGGCCGGCTCCCAGTAATTTGACGGAACTGCGATCCTTCCTGGGACATGTTGGATACCATCAGCGTTTCATACCGAACTATGCGGAGGTGACTGCTCCACTACGTGTTCTGGAGAAAAAAAGCATCACCTTTCGATGGACGCCAGAAACAGAGGACGCGTTCCGGAGGCTCAAACTTGCGCTGGTTTCCGCACCAGTTCTGGCATTCCCGAACTACAACGCGAAATTTATTGTTGACTCGGACGCGAGTGAGGAGGGAATAGGTGCTACCCTATCACAAATCCAAAATGGTATTGAAAAGCCGATTGCTTTTGCGGCCAAGGCATTACACGGAGCACAGCGTACAACATACACGGTATATCAAAAGGAAATGTTAGCCCTCGCGTGGGCATTAGATCATTTTGAACCATACATTTACGGACAAACATTTCTAGTGCGTACTGACAACCGTGCCCTGTCGTGGCTCAAAACAACAAAAAACATGCGTGGTCCAGCATCGCGTTGGCTGGAACGTATCATGGATTTTATGCCATTCGAAATCGAACATCGTCCGGGAAAAGATCATACAAATGCTGACAGTTTGTCGCGACTGCCGTGGGATAGAACTGAATCGATTGATGACGAACTTACAGTTCCCAAATCATACACCGACTTGATTTCATGCAATCCCATTACTCAGGAACCACTAGTGGAAGGTCAAACGGATGAAAGTCAATTCTCACATAATCTGAGTCTTGGGCCATTGAACGGATGGACAAATGAAGAAATTAAACAGGCGCAAAACGAAGATAGTAGGTTGGCTGTTGTGATACGTTGGTTGAAACGTGATAGATGTCCAGCAAGGGATGATATGCAAGGTGCAAGTAGAGAGCTATGGTCGCTGTGGTCGCAATACCCCAGATTAACGCTAGAGAACGGTATACTCTACAGGACGTGGTATGAGGAATCTGGTACAAGGCTACAGTTATGGTTACCACGTAAGCTCATACCGCCGGTGCTTTTTAGCTTACACAACTGTGCTGGACATTTGGGACAAGCGAAGACTGTAGAGAAATTGAGACAACGGTTTCACTGGTTTAACTTACGTAATGACACTGAACTGTACATTCAGCAGTGTGAAACATGTCAAAAAACTAAGAATCCAACGAAAAATGCCAAGGCGCCATTGATTAACGTAAAATCTGGGTACCCATTAGAACGCATTGGTATTGACATAGTTGGTCCACTGCCAAAGACAGAAAGCGAAAATATGTATATGCTCGTGGGCGTTGACTATTTCACAAAATTTCCGTTTGCATTTGCACTACCAAACACTACATCAGAGACTGTTGCCACTATTCTGATGGACCAAGTGATCTGCTTATTTGGGGTACCCACATGTATACACTCCGATCAGGGATCTAACTTTGAAAGTTCCGTATTTCGGTTACTCTGTGAGATGGTAGAAACTGCTAAAACCAGAACGTGTGCTTTCACACCTTGGGGAAATGGAGAAACAGAGCGCATGAATAAAAGCTTGGTTCAAATGTTAAAAGCCATGGTTGAAGGTCATCCAAGTAGCTGGGATCAGCTACTCCCAAAAGCACTGATGCACTATCGATCCGCTGTGCATTCCTCTACTGGCTTTACTCCTTATCTTCTTATGTTCGGAAGAGAGATGCGTCTTCCCATTGACGCAATTATAGGAGATCCGCCGGGCACAGCAGTGAAACCACTGCCACAGTATGTGGCCGAACAGAGGCAGCAGATCCAGAAAACTGAGCAAATGGCCAGGGAACACTTGCAAACGGCACAAAAATATCAAAAGGATTACTATGATGTAAAATCTACGCGCCAACGTTTTAAAGTTAACGACCTGGTCATGATGTACAATTTCGCAGTTCCACGCGGAGTGCACAAAAAGTTTTTCAAACGCTGGTCGGGACCATGGAAGGTGGTCGGTTTAGTGTCAGATGTAGATTACAGAATTCAGTATGTAGGTGGGGAAAATAGGCGTATGCGCCGGCTTCGCAAAGTTGTGCACTCAAACCACTTAAAACGGTACTACAGTATGCACGAGGAGGAGCGTGCGCACAGGCCGCCAGACGATGCTGGGCAAGACCACAGGCCGCCCGACGACGATGATGGGCGTGCCCACAGGCCGCCAGACGAGGGTGCGGGGCGTGCCCACAGGCCGCCCGACGATGACGATGCGGGGCGTGCCCACAGGCCGCCAAATGACAATGCGGGGCGTGCCCACAGGCCGCCCGACGATGACGATGCGGGGCGTGCCCACAGGCCGCCCGACGACGATGCGGGGCGTGCCCACAGGCCGCCAAATGACGATGATGGGCGTGCCCACAGGCCGCCAGATGACGAGGCAGATCTTGTCCAAATGCCGCCAGTAGCAGAAGGTGATGTGGGGCGAGACCAGAGACAGCCAGAAATAGACATTACAGTGCCTGCAGAAAAGCAGCCGGAAATTGACATTGCACCACCTGGTCAAGTGCAACCGGAGGACACCGATATACTACGCCCTCAAGGCCGCCCCGTTAGGGGCAGACATTTACCAAAGAAATTTGATGACTTTTATATGGATTGAGCTGAGTGATTAATGGTAGGGGGGAAGATGTGATGAGTGCACCAATGGGGTGCACCACATCTATGGCGGGTACTTATGTATGATATATAATCCCGGCTGTGTATCCGTCCGCGGTATTAGTGCTGTATGTTACTGAGTCCCAATAATGTGTCCGTCGGGGAATTAGCTTTGGTTACCATGTTTCCGGTTTTGTCGATGATTGATAAATAAAGAAGATTATCTTTCTCCTGTTTTATCGAGTTGTTTCAAGGCATCACATGTGGCGTCGTCGGCAGGATTGATCAAGAATAAGTTAAAGGGTGTATTAATTAAATGTCCACCGTTATTTTAGCCGATTCACGCCTGAAAGGGATAGAAAAACAGCATCAATTTCCCTCTTCCCGATTCACTTTTAATGTCAAATCTGGTTCTCAAATCAAAGATCATAAAATATTTGTAAAACATTTGTCAAAAGGACATCGTCAGTACCAATTATATATTATTGCCGTTGGGATTAATGACATTCCCGAAGACATAGCTGACAAAACCCCTAGTGAAATTGAAAAGTTAGTGACAAAAATAAAAGCTAAATTCCGCTCCCTGTGTAAATCAATAAAGGAAATTAGCCCTGAAGCCTCAATAGTCATTGCAACGATTCCGCCAAAATGCTTGCTGCAATCTGTGAGAAAATATCCCAGAAAGTCCACAATAAATGAACATGACATTACGAAGCATCATCAGAAGTCATTTGAACACTTTGTTAGCAGAATCAACTCGTTTATTGATGAATTCAATGTTCAGCGAACTGGAAAACACTTGTCATTGCACACAAACTTAAGAACCCACAGAGGCAGGAGAAGGTGTAAATATACTTACCATAAACTGACGGACGGGCTACATCCAGGCCAGGAACTGAAGCGTGAATGGTGGGATAGAATTCTCGATCTACATCAAAGTTTAACACACTAAACCGGTAAGTTGAGCCCACAGGCCACTTTCTAATCAAACAGTTGTGATTGAAGTTCCGCATTGCATACAAGGGGGGCTACATATATACGGTTTTACAGTAGTATAGTGAG
>JBEVXT010000686.1:0-2204 GCA_040505955.1 Sedimenticola sp.
CTGTCAGATCAAATTTGAATTACTAAACCTCATTCCTGCTGCTGACTTTTCTGACTGGGTGTCGGCAACTATCAGTAAAGATCAACCCGCTGCCGGCACCACCGGCGAGGTGGGAACAAACGCCACCTCATCTCCGGTTTCGATACGGGTAAAGGGTTCGGCAAACTGCTTGTTGACCGTCACCCGGATCTGCTTATCTTCGAACAGATGGGCTACATCACGGTTGCGCCGTTGCAGCCACTTCACCAGTGAGGTGACATCGGTGACGGTGGGTGGTAACTCCACCTCTTCGGCCTCCCGGCGCATCTTCTGTACCAGGTAGGTGAAGTAGAGCAGCTTTACCCGGCGCTTCTCCTCACTGTTAACCCCGGCGCCGCGCTCATAGCCGATCGCCTGCAACTGTTTCAGGTACTCCTGCTGGTTCTCCTCCTGATTCATCCCCAGTTCGTAGAGCGTCTCCCAGGAGTAGATGCCAGTGTCGTGGCCATCATCAAACACCAGACGAACCGCGTACTGTCCCTGAGGTTCGATGTGGGTGATGTTGACCTCCTCTTTGCCGGTGATCGGCCCCTCCATGGTGCGAACCTCTTTCGCCCGGGAGAAGACCCGCAGGTACTCACAGGGCAGCTCAAAGCGTTTGCCGTCGGCAAATTCGATCACCAGCAGCCGGGATTTGCTGTGGAGTTTGATCTCCGTGGGGATTCGGTTGGGTGACTGATCGCTCATGGTGGAACCCGTAATTCATTGAATGGGGGCGGATATTTGCATAACCGGAGAGAGGGATCAACCCGAGGAACCTGTCCGAGAATAGGACACCTACTGCGGAAACCCCATTTTGGCCCTTTTTTCCGCTCATTTTCGTTGAATAAGAGCAACTATTCGCCTCAAATGACCGAAAAAAATGACTCAAAATGGACTTCCCTCGCTACGGCGCCTATTCTCGGACAGGCTCCTAGGGAGCTCGCTGCAGCTTCCTTTCCCTCTGTTCTACTCGTCCACGATCTTGAAAACCGCCTCGGCGGTGTTCTTGTCGATGCGGATCTCCATGTTGCAGTTGGCGCTTGCGGTCAGTGGATCATCACCACAACTGCAACCACCGACCACTTCACTGAAAAATACCCCTACCCTGATGTGGATGGTGCGATCATCATCAGTGGCGCCAAAAACGGTAATGGCGATGTCACGATCATCGACAACTCCCCCTTGGGTGGTGGCAAGATGCAGTGGCAGGGTGCCCGGCGTTAGGTTGGTCAGCTCCTCTTTGAGTGCCCGGTCAAATGAATCTGTTTGCCAGTCATGCAGGGTATTGGTAAGTTTGGTCACAGCTACAGCCTGTTAATGGTGGGTTGCAACTGCAGATAATAAGCAACCCGGCAATTTCATTCCAATAATCTCTAATCATCAGGTTCTGATCTTCTATGAAAAGCTACTGTCATCAACGCGCCAGCGGCGCCCCCTGGGATCTGCCGCTGGGTAAAATTGTCTGTGTCGGGCGTAACTATGCCGATCACGCCAAAGAGCTGAACAATCCCATACCGAAACAGCCGCTGCTCTTTATCAAGCCTGCAACCGCAGCGGTGCCGATGGTTGAGCCCATCGTTATTCCCTATGACCAGGGCGAGTGCCACCATGAACTGGAGATGGCGCTGTTGGTGGGGCGGGAACTGAAAGATGCCGACCCCGCCGATATCCCGGCAGCAATCCTCGCTATTGGCCTGGGGCTCGATTTGACCCTGCGTGATGTGCAGTCCCGCCTGAAGGAGAAGGGGCAGCCGTGGGAGCGGGCGAAGGCGTTTGATGCCTCCTGTCCGCTCTCTGAATTTGTTGAACCTGCGGGCATTGATTTAAACAACCTGTCGCTGCAGCTCTACCGCAATGACCGGCTGCAGCAGTCGGGCAATACACAGGATATGCTCTTCTCGCCAGCATTGCTGCTGGCGGATATCAGCCGTGTCTTTACCCTGCTGCCGGGCGATGTAGTGATGACCGGAACCCCCGCCGGTGTCGGCCCCCTGCTGTCAGGCGACCGACTGCGTGCAGAGTTGGGGGACGTGCTGTCGGTGGAGACAACGGTGGCCTGATCACGGAATTTCTGCGAAGAGTAAATTGAGATTTATATTCGCGTTTATTTGCGTTCATTTCGGCAGAGTTTCAGAGGTAATCAGGCACACCAACGCAAGCAGTGTTTACGCCTTACTCTGCGC